>CAYPZL010000028.1:0-38839 GCA_964415045.1 uncultured Pirellulales bacterium
AAGAGAGACAGAATGGAGAAAAGGTCATGTAGGAAAACGAAAGAAAAAGCTTGCGAGACTCCAATTCATAGGATCCTTCACTTCGCTGCGCTTCGTTCAGGATGACAAATCGTCCAAAGATCAATCATAATGCGTGTCATGCTGAACGCAGTGAAGCATCCGGGCTGCGAAAGAGAAGTCAGCCTCGCACCGGAAGAGACGTGCGACGGCGGGATGTCACCGGATGATTCCGAGGTAGCGTCCCATCCAGTAGGGCAGCAGGTAGATGTCGCCGCTGAATTCGCGTCGGCCGGCGCTGCCGCCGTCGAGGCGAAAGGCGTTGCCGTTGTGTTTGCTCATGGGACGCTCGTCGGGCGAAAGAACGGCGTCCGTCGTCTGGCCCCGAAAATTCGGTTCCAGGAACTTCAGGTCGTGACGGTGGCTGTTCGTGACGGTCCAGCTTATGGTGTCGAGCGGGAATTGCTGCAGGGTCCAGATCGCCTCTTCGATATCGAATTCCTCGGCCCCGGTATCGGCGTAGATGAAACTCCAGAGCGGGTTCTTCTCCGGCCTTTCGATGTCCCAGTGGCCCGCGATCGTTCGGCGGTACCGATCGCGCAATTCGTCGGTGAACGCGTAGCGATACAGGTTCCAGTAGCTCAGGAAGGCCAGCTCATCGTCGGAGTGGTTCCATTCGGTCGTCAGGTCGATGCCGGGGACGCGGCCGATCTCCGTGACGGGAATCATGATGTTGTCGAGGTAACCGTGATTCTCGAGCAGCTCGAAGGCCTTGCGTTTGTAGACCTCCTTGTGCGTGAAATGGTAGGCCGTCTGCAGGAAGGCGATGATCTCGACGGAGTTCAATCGCCGGTCGCCGACGGCGCGCGGAAACCGGTTGACGTACTCGGGGTGCCAGCGGCCCCATTGCGTCGGTTTGCCGTCGTAGTCCACGAGGTACCAGTCGTGACGCACGATGTGATCCATGATGGCGTCGATCAGGTCGATCGCGCGTCGCCGCCACGCGGGGTCGGGGACGATCTCGGCGAAGACGGCGTAGACGAAGAAATGGCCCACGATTTCATCGCTGCTGGTCGTCGCTTTCCAGACCCATCTCTCATCGTCGGCAACCTGCCAGCGCGATTTGTCGGCCACGTGGTATCCGGCCCGCTCGATGGCCCGCGCCGGAAAGCCCGCCATCGGCGTGATTTGGGTGAGACGCTCCAGCGCCTCGAACGACTCGTAACAGTTGCGCAGCGCCGCATCGGACTTCGTGACGGCGTAGCGAAACAGCTCGCCCGCCAGGTACATGGCGGTCCACAGGCCGTCGTTGTCCTGGTCGATCAGAGTCCCCGTCGACAGATCTCCGGGCTCGCTCATCACCAGCGCGCTGTTGAATCCGTAGCGGATGTGTCGCCTTCGGGTCAGGCGGTCGAAGTGCTCGGCCTTCTCGGCGAGGGTCATCGTTTCGAAATGAATCACGCTCAGCCCCGTCTTCGAGAGGACGAGCACCGAACGGTTCGGGCCCGGCGCGATGTCTACGACGAAGTCGTCCACGAGCCAGCGGCGGGATGCATAGTAATCGATGTGTCCACCCGGGTGCAGGGCAAACGCGCCGCGCGGCGTCCCGAACCAGACCTTCGCGCCGATCTCTCGAATGCAGCGAATCTCCGGCCAGGGCAGTTTCGTCTCCCTGTCTGACAACGGTTCGAGCGAGGCGGCATCGAGGCGGAGGTATCCGTCGGTGGTACCGAGAAGAAGCGCACGGCCTCCGCGCGACAACGCCATGCAGGTAGCGCCGACGCGACGAGACGTCGCCGGCGCCGCCCGGCCCGGCGCATAACACCACAGCGACTCTTCCCCCAACAGCAGAAAACGCCTTCGGGTTTCGTCGAAGACGACCTGTCTGATTTTCCCGGGCATCACCGCGCGAGACATCTCGCCGGCCTGGTTGAAGCAGGCGACACTTTGGCCGGCCGCCAGCAGGAACGCGAACCGGTCCCCCATAGCCAGCGACGCGGCATCGGGCACGTTGTGGTCCACCACGAATCGGCCCGCCCAGGCATTGCCCAGGACCTGCCTGTCCGTGAGGTAGACGAACTGTCCCTCGTGCGTTTCGATGTCCCTGATGCGCATGTCGGCCAGCGGGCGATGGAGCCGGTCGGGACGCAAGGCGCCGTTGTCAGGCCGGAGCAAGCCCCTGTCCGACAACACGACAACGCGGCCGTTGCGATCGGCGCGCACCTTCAAAAGCCGCGTGTCGCGCAGCGACGGGTCGAGCGGCGCCTGCTCGCTGAAGTCCTGGATGAACGGCCGGTCCTCACAGGTTCGTGACGTTTGTCTTGCCACAGCGTGCGGTGCCGCCGCCAGCATGATGCAGAGACATGTCAGGCCGATGCACATCCGGAACCTCCCTTGCAGGCGCGACCGCCGGCGGCGCTGCCGTCGGCGACCGCAGGAAGAAAACTTGCATACCCGTCGTTCACGGCGTACTATGATAAGCGAGTTACCTGTTGCGTGAAAGGTGGAATCCGACGAAGGTCGGGGACGCCATCGTCGGTTAGATCGTGCGGGTCCTTTAGGAGAATGCGCTGTGAAACGGTGGAATGTATTGGCATTGGTCATTGTTGTGGTGATTGGGCTGGCTGTCTTCTCCGGGTGCCGGCAGTCGGGACAGGAAGAGCAGGCCGTGGAGTTGTCCTACAGCGTCTTTTTCCCGCCCACTCACATCCAGTGCAAGACCGCGGAGGCCTGGGCCGACGAGATCGAGAAACGCACCGATGGCAAGGTCAAAATCACCGTATATTCCGCCGGCACGCTCACCAAAGCGCCCCAGTGCTACGAAGGCGTCGTGACCGGAGTCTCGGATATCGGCATGAGCTGCTTCGCCTACACGCGCGGCCGCTTCCCGCTTCTGGAAGGACTCGATTTGCCGCTGGGGTATCCCAACGGTCTGGTGGCCACGCGGGTCGCGACAGAGATGGTTCGCAAGTATCAACCCCAGGAGGTCTCGGACGTGCAGGTGCTGTACGTGCACGCCCACGGGCCCGGCATCCTCGCCTCGCGAAAGCCCGTGTACAAGCTGGAGGACATGGCGAGCTTGAAGGTGCGCGCCACCGGATTGTCCTCCAAGATCGTCCAGAGTCTCGGCGGCACGCCGCTGGCGATGAGCCAGCCCGAGACGTACGAGGCTCTGCAGAAAGGCGTCGTCGATGCGACCTTCTGCCCCATCGAGACGCTCAAAGGCTGGAAGCAGGGCGAGGTTATCGACAGCGTCACGGAGACCTCGGTGATCGGGTACACCACATCCATGTTTGTGGTGATGAACAAGGCGGTGTGGGATCGCCTCGGACCCGAGCTGCAAAAGGTCTTCATGGACGTGAGCGACGAGTGGGTGACCAAACACGGGCAGGCCTGGGACCAGGCCGACCGGGAAGGGAAGGCCTTCGTCAAGGAGCGGAAACACGAGATCGTGACGCTTTCCGACGAAGAGCAGCAGCGCTGGCAAGCGGCGGTGCAGCCGATTCTCGACGAATACGTCACCAAGACAACGGAGAAGAACCTGCCCGGCAAACAATTCCTCGCCGATCTCCAAGGTCTGATCCAGAAATATTCAGCGGAGGCAGGGCAATAGATGGCGACAGTGGCGTTCAAGTCGCTTTCGGCCGCGTACACGCGCCTGCTTCGTATCGTTGTGTATCTCCTGCTCGCGGTAGCGGGTCTGAGCGTATTGGCCATGATGGCGATAACGTGCGCCGATGTGATCCTGCGTCTGATCAACCGCTCGTTTATCGGGGCGTATGATCTCGTCAAGATCGCCGGCGCGCTGAGCCTGGCGGCGGCGCTGCCCTACACGACCGCGGTCAAGGGACACGTGGCGATCGAGTATTTCTTCCACAAGTTCAATCGTCGCGGGCGCATCGTCATCGACACGGTCCTTCGTCTGTTAGGGATGGCCTTGTTTGTCTTCTTCGCGTGGCGCAGCGTCGCCTACGGTTTCGATCTCCATCGCAACGGACAGGTCAGCCAGACGCTCCAGCTTCCGGTCTTCTGGCTTCCCTTCGTGATCGGCTTCTGTTGTGCGGTCGTCGTCCTGGTCATCGGACACAACCTCATCCATCCGGGCCGGGAGATGATCAAGCCATGACCCCCGTTGAGACCGGCATTCTCGGATGCGTTTTGCTGATCGTTCTTCTGGCCGCCAGCATGCCCGTGGCGTTTGCGATGGCCATTATCGGCTTCGCGGGGTTTGCCGTTGTGGTCACGCCCCGGGCGGCGATGAGCATGATCACGCTCGACCTGTATCAAACGTTCACCTCGTACAGCCTGACGGTGATTCCGCTTTTCGTTCTGATGGGGCAGGTTGCCTTTCACGCGGGGATCAGCCGGCGGTTGTTCAACGCGGCCTATCACTGGCTGGGCCCGCTGCCGGGCGGGCTGGCCATGTCCACGGTCGGGGCCTGCACGGCGTTCGGCGCCATCTGCGGGTCCGGGCCCGCCACCGCCGCGACCATGGCCTCGGTGGCGCTTCCCGAAATGAAGCGATACAAATACGACATGGAGCTCGGCTGCGGCGCCGTGGCGGCCGGCGGGAGCCTGGGCATGTTGATTCCCCCCAGCGTGGTCTTCATCGTCTACGCGATCATGACCGAGCAATCGGTGGGCAAGCTGTTCATCGCCGGCATTGCGCCGGGATTGCTCATCGCGTTTCTGTTTTGCCTGACGATCTACCTGAGCTGCAAACGTCGTCCCCATCTGGGACCGGCCTCGCAACGCTTCGGCTGGGGCGCGAAGTTCGCCTCGCTGGCCGGCGTGATCGAAACGCTGATCCTGTTCGCGGTCGTCATCGGCGGGATGTTCAACGGATTCTTCACGCCCACGGAAGCGGCGGCCGTCGGGGCGGCCGGAACCCTCGTGATTGCACTGGTCAAAGGGCAATTGAACCGAAAAATGCTCGTGCGCTCGCTCCAGGAGACCGTCCGAACCTCGTGCATGGTCATGATCATCGTCACCGGCGCCGTCATCTTCGGCCATTTCCTCACGGTGACCCAGATCCCCGTCAAGCTGGCTTCCTTCCTGGCGGGACTGCCCTTGCCCGGATGGAGCATCATGGGGCTGGTGATCCTGTTCTTCCTCGTGGCCGGCTGCTTTGTCGACGCGCTGGGGCTGATCCTGCTGACGATACCGATCTTCTATCCCGTAGTGACACAGCTCAGGTACGATCCGATCTGGTTCGGTGTGATTATCGTCGTGGTCACGCAGATGGGCGTGATCTCTCCGCCGGTCGGCGTGTGCGTCTACGTGGTCAGCGGCATTGAGCGGGACGTTCCTCTCCAGACGATCTTCCGAGGCGCGCTGCCGTTTCTGGCCGCTCTGGTCATTGCCGCGATCATCCTGATCGCCTTCCCGCAAATCTGCCTGTTCCTGCCAAACCTGGTGCAGTAAGGACGGGCGTACTGGACTTCTCGTCAGGAGGCAACGGAACCGATGAACTCTCTCGATCTGACGAAGACGCATTTCCTGCGTATCCTGTTTTGCACGGATTTTTCGAAGAACGCGGACTTCGCTTTTCTCTTCGCCGTCGATGCCGCCCGCCGGCGACCGGGCAGCGAACTCTATCTCTTGCACGTGCTGCCGGAATCGGAAGCCCAGTTCTGGAAGACCTACATTTACGAAGTCGATGACGTGGACAACAAGGCCAAACGCGACCTCGACGAGCGCGTCAATGAAGCCTATCGGTCGCAACTGCCCGAGGGCGTGGAGCTGAAGGTCGAGTTTCGCGTGGGCAAGGACCATCAGGAGATCCTGCGGTTCGCCCGCGAGAAGCAGATCGATCTGATCGTGATGGGCCGGCAGGGCCGTGGCGCGCTGCAACACACGTTGTATGGAAAGGTCGCCGAGAAGGTGGCCTGCAAGGCCGAGTGCGCCGTCCTGGTCGTACCCCTGAGCTATCAAAAGAGACTCGAAAAGCCCTGACGCAGCCCAAATGGGTTCTAAACCCGCGCGTGACCACGCACCGGGCCAAACGCGTGGGTCAAGGATCCACCCTATCGCTTTACTTCGTAGTAATACGTAGCGTAGCGGCCGTCGATTCTGAACGTGTTGTCGGAACGCTCGAGTTCGTTATCGGTGGGCACGCCGTACACATCGACCGCCCGCACGGAGGCCGGCGGATCGCCCTTGAGCGTGATCGTCGCCTGCACCGGCTCCAATAGCAACGGCGGCCCGCCGGTCTCGAGAAGCTCCGTCCCGTCGGCGTTGTACACGGTGCCGAGCTGCTTGTCCCGCGCCAGCGCGGTGATCAGGATGTGCTCAGACTCGATGAGAGCGCGATTGTCTAACGGCGTAAACAGCAGCGTCACGAAGGGCGTGTCGATGTCTTCGATCGCCACGGCGGGCAGGTCGTACGAATGCCCCGCCGCGAACCCGACGATGCCCTGCGTCCGGTCCGAGTGAATGCGGACAACCCTTTGGCCGTAGTCCCAGGTGAGCTGACCGGTGTTGCTGCGCACGGTTTGCATGCGAGGGTTCCAGTAGTTGGACAACCCGGCGGTGTATGAAGGCGCCTGTCCATCCGCCACCTTCAGTGTCACGCGTCCGGCGGCCAGCGCCTCCACGGGCACGTCCCCGTGCGCCAGCAGCTCGTTCTCGTCGTAGCCCACTGCTCCGTATTCCTGGTCCAGGGCATCGACGCCGGCAAACACGTCATCGGTCGACAGGCGGCGGGCCGCGACGACGTCGCCCTCTTCGATGTGTCTGTGGTAAATCGCGAAGGCCAGCGCGGGAAATTGAGCGATGTAGTGGGGCGTCTCGGTGACGTACGAACTCATGCCGGGCCAGCCGTTTCCCATGATGCTGCGCGAGCCGGCGAAGTGGTAGGACGCGTCCCAGCCCTGCAGGCCCAGGCCGTAGAACGCCATCAGCGGCGCGATCTCGGCCTTCCACTGATTCGGAGGCTTCTGCGTCCATTCGGTCATGAGGAAGGGCTTGTCCTCCACCTGCCAGAAGCCACTCGACAGAATGGCCCGCCCGGGCTTGTTGAGGTGCGTATCGTTGTTGACCCGGCCCGCGGCGATGCCGTGGCCGCCGGCGCCGCCCCCGAAGTAATTGTGCCGGTCGATAGCGTCCATGGCGTCGTCGGTCCAGAGATTGGCAGCCGAGGCGGCCGGTCCGCCGGCTTTCCAGGCGGTGCTCACCGTCACGCCCTTGTAGCCGAGGTCGCGCAGCCGCTGCCGGTACGTCTCGTACGTCCGACACTGCATCTCCGCCAGGAAACGAATGAAATCGCCCACGCGTTTCTTCTCGGCGCTCTTGTTCCAGCGGGGCCCGTCTCTCTCCATCTCCCAGGCGGCATAGATATACATGTTGGTCTCATCGACCGAGTCGGGCCGGCTGCGTACGGACCCGTCGGAGTTGTACTTTGCCGTTGTCTTGAGACCCGCACCCCAGGCGCGAGCCAGAGAGGTATCGCTTCGGTACGTGCTCTTGACCCACTGCTGCCACATGCGTTTGAGCCGGGCGCCGTGGTTGGGGTACGATTGGCCCTGGACGAAATCGTCGCTGAGCGGATTGTGGAAGAAGACGCTGTCCTCGTTGCGCGCTTCCACAATCGCCAGAGCCGGATCGTCTTTGTAAGCCAGACCCGTGTACGGATTGACGTGGTCGAGCAGCACGCTTGCGTATCGCCACTGCGAGTCCTGATACTCCTGGATGAACGTGGCCAGGCCGTACGTGTCCTTGCCGGCGCCCCGGTCGGGCAGCTCGCCATACAAATCCGGATCGATTCCCTGGTCGGGAAGGACCACGTGGTGGTAGAAGATGGACCACGTCATGTAGATGCCGTTGTTCTTGAGGATGCTGAACCACCGGTCGAATCGGTCGAGCCTCTCGGCGTCGAAGTGGAGGCCGCCTTCGGAACGCTGGAGCGAGCCCAACACGCTCTCGACGGGATGCTGTCGCACCATGTTGATGCCGTGCTTGGCGTAGAACCGGGCCTGCCGCTCCTGCGCCTCGACCGTCTCGGCCATGGAGGCGTCCACGCCCCAGAACTTGACCGCGGTGTCGTCGGCGAAGACGAAGTCCTTGCCCTGCGACTGGAGGGCGCCGTGGAGCCCCGCCGGCTTCTCGACGAGGTAGCTCATATCGATGATGGAATCGGGTGAGAAGGGATCCGGGCCGGCCATCAGGATGAACCACTCATCCGGGTCGGGAGCCGGCGCGGCGGGGTCCGGCGGGATCACACCGGTGGGCGCCCAGGCGAAATTCGTAAGCGCCATCACGTCGATGCCCCCGTGGTTCTCCTTGTCGCCGGCGCGGGCGGCCAGACGGATTTCCAGGTCGTACGCACCGGGCGCCAGGCTCAGCATGGGACCGGCGCACCAGGCGATGAAACGGATGTCGATGGCCGGCTCGACAAGGTCGATCATGCTGTCACGCGCTTCCGAGACGTCGAGGGGCTCCCAGGCCGTCCAGGCGCCACCGGCGGCGCGATAGCGGTAGCTGTAGTTGGCGCCGCCGTTGTGGTTGCGGAAGGGATTGAGCCGAATCCACCACGCGTAGGACCCGCCTTCGGTGATATCGAGCCGGTATCGAGCTGCCACTTTGGACTGGTTGTAGTTTCCCGTGTAATGGGTGTGCCAGGCGCCCTGGGACTGACCGGGCGTACCGGGAGAGAGCAGGTCCTTTCTGATGTTGGTGTTCTGGTACCAGCCGTGCCGGTTGAACGACGTGCTGATGTAGTCCTCGCCCTCGATCCACAGAGCCTCGGCGCCGCCGGCGAGAGGGACCGACGAGACCGATAACGCGAGAACTGCGACCACTACGCCCAAAGACAACGTGATGCTGTTCTTCTGTGACAACACTCGTCCTCCCTGTACCATCGGCGTCCCGAGTTTGTCAGCATGGGCTAAAACCCATCCTACACGCTGGTATTCACACGATACCAAATATCGACGAAAATTGCCATGGGCCTTGCGGGATCCGCCCCCAGGGGCCCTCGGTTCCACAGTTTCCGCCGAGCGCCTTTCGTCCCAAGTGGCGTTGAGCAAGTGACGATGAAATGTTAAGATAGGCAAATTAAAACCCAGGGATAAAAAATCAAAATTGCGGAATCCCGGCACGCCGGGATGACTTCCTCAATTTTGCATTTTGCCATTTGCATTTTGATTTGACCTTCGTGTTGGCCTTCCGTCGGAGAAATGGGACACGATGTATTGCAGGACCATGAGAACGCGTCGGCTCATTTTCGTGCTGCTGCTCCTGCACGGCGTCACCGTCGCTGCCGGTCAGGTGACGGTGGCGATCAACGAGCTCATGGCCGGGAACGAAGGCTCGCTGCGGGACGAGACGGGCGAGTACGACGACTGGATCGAGATCCACAACTACGGCCGGCAGCCCGTGAACGTGGGCGGGATGTATCTGACCGACGATCCGTTGGGCCCGGGGAAATGGCAGATCCCGGACGGCGACCCGCAGCTCACAACGATTGCCCCGCAGGGCTACCTGATCGTCTGGGCCGATGATGAGCCTCACGAGGGCCTGCTGCACGCCGGCTTTCGGTTGAGCGCCGGCGGCGAGGAGGTCGGCCTCTACGACAGCGGGGGGAACCTGGTCGATGAGGTCTCCTACGGGGCTCAGGACGCCGACCGCTCATACGGCCGTTTGCCCGACGGCAGCGGCCCCTGGCAGACGCTCGGCAGAGCCACTCCCGGGTTCCCGAACCAGGCGCAGCGCGTGGAGGTCATCATCACGGAGATCATGTACCATCCTCGTCATGCGCCGAACGAAGCGGAGAACAAGGCCCTGGAATTTATCGAGCTGTTCAACGCCGGAGCGGCGCCGGTGGACCTGGCCGGCTGGCGATTCAGCGACGGCGTGGATTTCACCTTCCCCTCCGTGGTGCTGGATGCGCAGGCGTACCTCGTGGTGGCGGCGGACGTGAGTGAATTTGCCGTCGCGTACCCGGACGTCAACGACGTCGTCGGGGGCTGGCGCAAGGTTCTGAGCAATGCCGGCGAGCGGCTCGAACTGTCCGACGAGAGCGGGACGGTGATCGATTGGATGGAGTACGCCGACGAGGGAGATTGGGCTGTCCGCGAGCTGGGGCCGGTCGATTCCGGCCACCGCGGATGGCTCTGGTCGCAGGCCCATGACGGCGGAGGGCGCTCGCTCGAACTGATAAACCGCGCCATGCCCAACGAGCACGGCCAAAACTGGGCTGCCAGCGAGATCGATGGAGGCTCGCCCGGACGGGCCAACTCGGCGGCGTCCGATGACATCCCGCCGCTGATTCTCGACGTGAGTCACTTCCCGGTCATTCCCGGGCCAAACGACGTCGTCACGGTGTCCGCGCGCATCCTGGACGAAGCGGAATCGGGCGTTGCCGTCACGCTGCACTACCGCCCGGACGTTTCGGCGCCCGGAGAGTGGACGGAACCGGCAAGTGCGGACGCGAACGGCTTCGACGTCGTGACGATGTTCGACGACGGCGCACACGGCGACGGCGAGGCGCGGGACGGCGTGTACGGCGGGCAGATACCGGGCCATCCGGACGGCACCGTGGTCGAGTTCTTTGTCGAAGCGCAGGACGCCGGCGGCAAGTCCCGTACATGGCCGGCGCCGTGCATTGTGGACGAACGAGAAGAGCAAATCGCCAATGCCCTCTTCCTGGTTGACGGCTCTTTCGATCAGACCTGGACGCCGGGCGGCCAGCCGGTGCATTATCTCATCATGCTCGAGCGGCAGCGCGATGAGCTGGCCTACATCGGATCGCACAGCGGCGACAGCCGCTCGGATGCGCAAATGAACGGCACGTTCATCAGTGCCGACGGCACCGGGATAACGCTTCGCTATCGCACGGGCATTCGCAATCGCGGCGCCGGCAGCCGCACCAACAGCGGGGGAAGCCACCGGAACAACTATCGCGTCAACTTCCCCCACGACCGCCCCTGGAAAGGCGTCACGGCGCTCAACATCAAGAACCGCTACAGCTATCTCCAGGTGCTCGGCACCGCGCTGTGGCGCAAGGCAGGTTTGCCCGCGCCCGAGATGACGGCGATCCAGCTCCGCATCAACGGACAGGACCTGGCCCTGCAAAACGACAGGATGTACGGGGCCTACGTCGCCGTCGAGGTCACCGACGGCGACTTCGCCGACAAGCACTTTCCGGATGATCCGGGCGGGAATGTCTATCGCGGCACCGACGACCGGGCCGACCTGAGCTTCCAGGGCAGCGATCCGGACCGCTACCGGGGATCGTACGAAAAGAAAACGAACGCATCGGCGGATGATTACACCGACCTGATCCACCTGACCGACGTGCTCAACAACACGCCGCCCGAGCAATACGTAGAGGAGGTCAGCAAGGTCGTCCATCTGAGCCAGTGGCTTCGCTTTCTGGCGGTCGATGCCCTGGTGGGAAATCAGGAAGGAGGGCTCACCACGCCGAAGGGGGATGACTACGTCATGTACTCAGGCGTTCGGGACCCGCGCTTCCGGCTGATTCCCCACGACCTGGACACGTTGTTCGGGCTGGGCGACCATTCGCCCGACATCGGCCGGGACATCCACGTCTATGCCGGCCTGGACGGCCTCGAAGAACTGCTGAATCATCCCGACATCGTCGCCATGTACCACAGGCAATATCTGGACCTCATCGACACGGTGTTCGCCGCCGAGCAGTTCGATCCGCTGGTGGACCACGTGTTAGGCGGCTGGGTGCCCGAGACGATGATCCGCAACATCAAGGAGTTCGCGCGGCAGCGGAATGCCGCGGTCCTGGCGCAGATTCCCCGCGAGCTTACGGTGGGCACGGACCTGCCGATGGTGCACGGCTACCCGTACACGCCTGCCGGCGTCGCCTGGTATTCGGGGACGGCGGACTCTGCGAACGCGCGTTCGGTCGTGGCGGCGGGGCAGCCGGCGACATGGTCGCCGATGGAGGGGCAGTGGACCTCGGGCGGGGCCTTCGGCGTCGCCGAGACGTTGATCGCCCGGGGTGCGTCATGGACGTATCTCGATGACGGCAGCGATCAGGGCACGGCCTGGCGCGAGGCGGGGTTTGACGACTCCGCATGGGGAGCCGGCGACGCGCAGTTCGGTTATGGTGACGGCGATGAGAGGACCGTCGTCGGGTACGGGCCGGACAGCGCGGCGAAATACGTGACCACGTATTTCCGTCATGCTTTCGACGTGCCCGATCCATCCGCGTACCTCTCGCTGCGGCTGCGACTGCTGCGCGACGACGGGGCCGTGGTGTACTTGAACGGGGCCGAGGTGGCCCGCAGCAATATGCCTGCCGGACCCATCGACTATCTGACCCTCGCCGCTACGGGCGTCAGCGGCGGCGACGAGGACATGTTCGTCGAATTCTCACTCGATCCGTCCGGGCTGGTCGGCGGCAGGAACCTCGTGGCCATCGAAATCCATCAATCCTCCCGCAGCAGTGGGGACATCAGCTTCGATCTGTCGCTGGACGCCGTGCTGCCTCCGGAGGTTGAGGACCGGTTGACGCCGGGCATCAACCGCATCCTCGTCAAGACGTTCGACGGGCCGGACGGTACAGGCAAGGAGTTGCAGCGCGGACACATCGACGTCTGGTACGATACGGGCTTCACCAACGACTACCCGAAAGAAGACGGGGGCTCCGTCGTCCAGCCCGATCCCACGGATATCGAGCCCAACCTCATCGTCCGGGACAGCTACCTGCCCGGCGTCCCCGTCCTGGTGCGCCTCGAGCTTCTCGATAGCGCCGGCGCCATACGACGCGACATCTGGGATGCCACGGCGACCCTGTCCGTCGACAACCCCAGCGTCCACCTGCAACCGGCCGAGCTGCACCTGTACAACGGCCTGGGAAGCGCGCTGGTTACGTTCACCGGAAGCGGCGATTTCGTTCTGACCGCCGACGTCGAGGGCACAAGCGCCGCCGCGGCACTGATCGACTGGAGCGACGAACCGGTTCACACGGTCTCCGGGACGCTCCAGGGCTCGGTGACCTGGAACGGCCTCTACCACGTCACCGGTGGAGACTTCACCGTTGCCGTCGGCGCGACGCTGAACCTCGAGCCCGGCGCCCTGGTCCTGATCGACGGCACGCCTTCGGGCAGCGACGGCGCCGATATTTACGTGGAAGGCGCGATCCAGTCGCTGGGCACCGCTGATTCCCCCGTTACCTTCACGGCATATACGCCCGGCGAGAATTGGGGCGAGATTCGCTTCGCCAGTGCCGAGCCGTCATTCTTCCAGTACACGAACATCACGCAGGCGGGGCACTCGCCCAGGGTCGGCCATTCCAATTCGGGCCCGGCCATCCGGGCGCAGGGCTCCGAAGTCGTATTCGACCGCGCCTGCCTGACCGACAACGCCGGCAAGATCATGCACGCCACCTCCGGTTGTGACATGGTCTTTCGGAACTGCCTGCTGGCACGGTCCGTCATGGGGCCTGAGATCGCCGCGACGGCCCTGCTCTTCGAGAACAGTTGGATCACCGAGATGCGCGCGGACGACGACGCCGACGCGATCTACATCCACAGTCAGCAAGCGGGGCAGATCTGCTCCCTCTCGGGCGGCGTCATCGCCGACATGCACGACGACGGGCTGGACACGCTCGGCTCGGACGTGACCATGCGGGACTTCATCATCCGGAACTGCCGGGACAAGGGCGTCAGCGTCTACGACGGCCAGACCACCATCGACCGCTGCCTGATCGTCGAGAACAACACCGCCCCCGAAGATCCGACCGTAGCGACCGTCGCCGCCAAGACCTACGAGGGCACAACGGCTACGGTGAATATCGACCACACCACGATCGTGACCTCGAAGATTCCCGGGACCGTGGATGTCGGAATTCAGTCGCACAACAAGTACGGCGTCAGCAGTGGCGCCATTGTCTACAACGTGACCGATTCCATCATCGACGCAACCGATCCGGTGGAGGCGCAGGGGCCGTACCTGGAAGCCGACATACACATCGACCACTGTGACATCTTCGGCGAAGAATGGCCGGGGCAAGGCAACCTCAACGCCGACCCGCTTTTCGTCGATGCGCTGAATCATGATTACCGCCTCCAGGAAGGCTCTCCCTGCCTCGGCGCCGCCGGCGGGCAGGACGACCAGGGGTACTATCAATCTGCCCCGCAACTCCCTGCCGGCGGGACCCTGGCCGCCGATACCGTCTGGGTCGCCGAGGAAGGTCCCTATCACATCATGGGCGAGCTCGTCGTACCGGAGGGCGTCTCTCTGGTCATCATGCCGGGCACGTCGGTTTACTTCGAGCCGGACGCGCGGATGGTCGTTCGCGGTCTGTTGGTGGCCGAGGGCAACGAGAACTCGCCGATTCGCTTCACGCGCACACCGGGATCGGAGGGAACCTGGGCGGGCGTGCAGTTTATCGACTCCGCTACGGACAATCGGATCGTCCACGCGGTGCTCGAATACGGCCGGACCGACGACGGCATGGTCGGCGTCGAAAACTCGCGGCTACTGCTCGAACACGTCACGTTCGATCGCACGGACCTGCGCCGCATCCGCACGATGGATTCGTCGCTGACGGTACGCCACTGCATATTCGCGGACATGTTCGACGCCGATGAGGCGCCTTCGACGGACAATTACAGCGAGCACATCTGGGGCCACGGCATCCCCGACGACGGCCAACTCCTGATCGAGAACAACACCTTCGGCATTCTCAAAGGGCACAACGACGCCATCGATTTCGACGGGGCCTCGCGGCCCGGGCCGATACCGCAAATCCTCAACAATACCTTCCTCGGTGGTGGCGACGACGCGCTCGACCTGGAGGCCGACGCCCACATCGAGGGCAACACCTTCATGAACTTCCGGAAGGATCGATACAACACGATGCCGCGCGAGGGCAATGTCATCTCGGCAGGCCGCGGGGGACACTACACGGTTGTGCGCAACGTCTTTTTCAATGTGGACCACGTGGCCCAAATCAAAGAGCGTTCCTTCATGACGTTCGTCAACAACACGGTGGTAAGCGCCGCACACGCGGCCCTCTATTTCGAGATCCCGGGGCAGACTTTTGCCCCCGGCCGGGGCGTGTACGTCGATTCCTGCATCTTCGACGATGTCGCGACCCCCTTCGCGGATTTCCATGTGGATCATCCCGAATGGGGTACGACGCAGATCGCCGTCCATCGTTCCATCATCGGCGACCCGTGGCTTGACCTGGGCCAGGGGAATCTCGACGCCGATCCGCTGTTCGTCGAGCGAGGGTCGGATTTCCATCTGCAACCGACTTCCGCGGCGGTCGGAGCCGGAGCGAACGGGCTGGACATGGGGGCTTTCGTGCCCGCCGGCGCCAGCATCAGCGGCCAGGCCAACGAAATCACCTGGCGGACCGAAGCGACGCTCACCGTCGGCGGCCCCGGTGTTACGCATTACCGCTACAGTGTCAACGATCCCAACGGTCCCTACAGCGACGAGCGGCCGGTTGATGTCCCGGTCGAGCTGGCGAACCTGCAAGACGGCAGTGTTTATCAAGTCTACGTGGTGGGCAAGAATTCCGCCGGCGCGTGGCAGACGGTTCCCAACACCTCGCGGCCGTGGCTCGTCGATGCGGATTCTACCCGGCTCGTCATCAACGAGATCATGGCCGCCAATGCCTCGTGGGAATATCAGGGAACGTTTCCCGACATGATCGAGCTGTACTACGACGGGCCGCATCCGCTCGACCTGTCGGCGATGAGCATCACCGACGACCCGGGCCGGCCCGCGAAGTTCGTCTTCCCCCAGGGGACGGTCATGCAGTCGGGCGACTATCTCGTTCTCTTTGCCGACGAGGAAACCACGACTGCGGGCCTGCATCTCGGCTTCGCCCTGGACAGCCGGGGGGGACGAGTTCGCCTGTACGACAGCCGGCGAGCGCTCGTCGACGCCGTCGAGTACGGGCTACAAGTGTCGGACCTGTCCGCCGGGCGGATCGGCCGCGACGGTCGTTGGGGACTGGCGGTCCCGACGTTCGGCCGGGCCAACATCGCCATGCCGGTCGGCGATGCTTCGACCGTGCGGATCAACGAGTGGCTCGCACAGGGGCAGGTCTCGTTCGAGGACGATTTCATCGAATTGTTCAACCCGCAGCCCTGGCCGATCGATCTGGGCGGCTTCTTCCTGACCGACAACCCGGCGACGCAACCGGACAAATACCGCCTGCCCCCGCTGACGTTCGTCCCGGCCCGAGGCTTCGGCGTATTGACCGCCGACGGAGAGGACCTGCCCGGGCATATTTCGTTCAAGCTCTCGGCCGACGGCGAGATCCTCACCTTGCTCGACAACGAGCACCGCGAGATCGACGAAGTGCTTTATGGTCCACAGATGGCCGACGTGTCCCAGGGCAGGACGCCCGATGGCGCCGGCACGTTCGCCTTCTCCGGGCTGCCCACCCCGGGCCTGCCCAATCCCGCGAGCTCCACCACCGCTTTCGTCGAGAATCTGGTTCCCATCGACGGCATCTGGTCGTACGAGCAGACCGGCGAGCCGCTCGATCCTTCGTGGTACGAGCCGGCTTACGACGACTCGGCCTGGCCGACGGGACCGGCGGTGTTGTACGTGGAGAGTTCGGCGCTGCCCGGGCCCAAGAACACGCCGCTTACACTGGGGCCCGTGACCTTCTATTTCCGGACACGCTTCACGCTGGACGCCGAACCCGGGGGCATCACGCAGCTTGAGATGACCACGCTCATCGATGACGGGGCCGTTTTCTACCTGAACGGGCAGGAGGTTCTCCGCCTCGGCATGCCCGAAGGCCCAATCGAACCGGACACGCGCGCCGGCCGCACCGTCAGCAACGCTGCCTATGAGGGCCCGTTCGTACTTCCGACGGATGCTCTGCTCCGGGGGGACAATGTCATCGCCGCAGAAGTGCATCAGACCAGCCCGACCAGCAGCGATATCGTGTTCGGGATGCAGCTTGATGCCTCCTATGTGATTGCGACGGGCAACGATTCGCTGGATGATGCCTTCGCCTTGTTGGACGGGCTGCGGATCACCGAGCTGATGTACCACGCCGACGAGGACGACCGTCTCGACTTCATCGAGTTGCAGAATGTAGGCGACGTAGCGCTCGACCTGACCGGCGTACGTTTTACCGCCGGTGTGGACTTCGTTTTTCCGTCTCTGACCCTGGCACCGGGGGACTGTGTTGTCCTCGTGGATGACGCGGCCGCCTTTCGCGCGAAGTACGGCGAGGACGTCCCCATCGCCGGCGAATACGCCGGCAGGCTCAGCAACGCCGGTGAGCAGATCGTGCTGACCTTGCCCGAACCGCTGGAGGCCGCCATCCTGCGCTTCGCCTACGAGGACGCCTGGTACGAATCCACCGACGGCCGGGGTCATTCGCTGACAATCGCAGACCCCGCCCTGCCCCCGGCAGCGTGGAGCGAGCCACAAACCTGGCACGCCGCCCCGCCAACACCAGGCAGGCCCTGACCCGGAACTGAGTCCGTCAGCGACAGGGTGGGTCCGTGACCCACGCGGTTGTCCGGGCGCGTGTTCAGACGTGGGTTGACGACCCACCCCACGGCTGGTCGATCTCGCTGGCGAACTGCCGGAAATCCGCGTTCGTTCCGATCATCTGGACGCCGCGCAGCGTGCCGTTTTCCAGGAGCACGGAGCGATAGACGTTCGTCTCGCTGTCGAACAGAACCTTTTCCTCGAAGCTCGTTCCGCGCGGGGGGCCGACCGCATGAAACTCGACGTCCTCATGCTTGAAGGACAGGGGCACGACCGTTTCCGCCACGGGTTCCGGCTCTCGTCCTTCTGCGACGGCCACGACGTTGGTCCCGGCGGCGCGTCCCTGCCGGGTGGCGCGCATGACGCTGGCGGTGCGGCTGCCGTCGCGCTGCGCGATATCGCCGCACGCAAAGACGCCGGGCAGGAAGGTCTGCAGGCAATCATCGACCAGCACGCCCCTGTCCGTTTGCAGTCCGGCTCGATCGAAGAGCGCCACGTCGCACCTCGCGCCGACCGTTGTGACGAGCAGGTCACCGAGAATCGTCTCGCTGTCGTTCAAGATGATCTCCAGCCCCCGGCCCGTCCGTAATACGTTCTCGGCGCAATGGCCCAGGGTCAGGTTGATGCCTTTGTCCTGCAAACGACCGGCGAGAACGTCGGCGGCCCGGTCGCCGAACTGCATCGGCATCAGGCGCTTCTCTCTTTCGATGATCGTCACGGTAAGGCCCACGTCGACGGCGTACAAAGCCGCCTCCACGCCGCTGATGCCGCCCCCCAACACCACTACGTGGTGGGCCGCGACCAGCTTCTCTCGTATCGCCAGGCTCCGCCTGACGTCCCACAGGGCAATCACGTCGTCGGGCAACTCGCGGACAAAAGGCAAGAGGACGGGAGCGGCGCCCGTGGCAATCACGAGACCGTCGAACGTCTCCCGCCGGCCCTGCGCGACCACGGTCTTGGTCCGGGCGTCAAGCTCTGTCACAGGGCAATCGAGGCGCAAATCAATACCGTTCTGCTCGTACCAGTCTTTGGGCCTGATCGATATCGCGTCCGCCTCAACCTGCCCGAACGCCAGCGCCACCACGCGGGGCCGAAAGTACGGCAGCACCGACTCGCCCGAAAAGAGCACGACCTCGGCGCCCCGCTCGCGCGCCTGCCGCGCCGCCTCCACCCCCGCATGTCCGGCTCCAATGACCCCAATTCGCATGGTGCACACTCTTCAACCAACACGGTGCAACGACATCGACCTGTTCGGATCACAAGTCGCATTGGCTTTGAAATACCGTTGGATGGGTCCGGATGCAAGTCACCTGCCTCGATTTCTTCGCGCATTTGGCATTTACGCGTAATGAAAGTGGCTGTAGAATGTCAGAATCAGAGATTTAAGATCGGCGTGCGCTTTGGGCGAGGGTCGCGTGGAAGAGGGCCTGAAAAAACTGCTCTGTGTCTTTCAGATGGGAAATCACTTTCGTGCCCAGGTGCATCCGTCCGATTACCATGCGGCAGGGGCGGTGACGTCGGCGGGCCTGAAGCGATTCGCTGCGCTCGTCGTTAACGAGGACGTGCCCCCGGACTGGCTGGCCAGATTCGAAGCGGCTCTGCCGGCGATCCAGAATACGTGGGAAGAGCAATCGCAGTTGTTATATAAGGTCGAGAGGCTCTACATCGAGAGCACGAATCGCGGTCCTCTCGCACGAGTGTCGCACGCCCTCGACCGGACGCGTCGGAAATACGTGAAGCTCAGCTACTTCGCTCTTCTGGCGGAATCCCGGGCCGTACGCATCATTCTGGAGTTGCGGCGTCACAAAGACGCAACCGGCGCCTGGCCCGCCAATCTTGCGGAAATCGAGAATCGCGTTGCTCCGGAGGCCCCGCTAAGGAAGCGCGGCAAAAGTTGCCCCGGCGATCTCGAAGGCCCAGGCGTGCCGGCTCCGGACAAAGAGAGACGTAAAGCCCTGCGTGGCAGACCCGTCTACCGCGGCTGTGTGGGATTGGTGTTGTAATAGCCCCTGGGCACGCCGCCCAGGACGTCGGCCTTGAGCGCCTCGACGGCGGCCCGCGCGTGGGCGTCGAAGCTCTTGTACGTATCGGTCAGGACCGAACCGACGATGGCTCCGGTTTCGCTATCGACGATGCGGACGCGCAGCTTCGTCTGGCGGCGTTCTTCATCGACGGAGTACTCGCACATGATGAGCGCCTCGACGCCCAGGACCTCCTGGAGCTTGGCCCGCGTCCGGTCGTTGAGCCGCCCTTTCAACAGGTCCTGCTCGCCGAGGATGGCCGCGAGCCGGTTCCGCTCGACGAAGGTAATGAGCCTTCCGGAGAACGTCTTGACGTAGGCGGCCATGAAGATCTGCTCCTGCTCCGGATCGAGACCCAGCACGGCGTGACGTTCATACGTGTAGAGCTCGGGCTTGGTAAAGAGCGCCCGCGTCCGGTAGCTCTCCTCACACCCCGAAAGCAAAACGAACGACATCCACAGCAATACCGGCAAAGTTGCACGAACGGCGGTCCTTCGCATCATCGTCTTTCCCCTTGACTTGCTCCTGCGCAAACACACCAGAGTCATCGGCATCGGCGCCGACGCGTCACCGCCGCTTATCTTACCTCCGTTTGCCGCCGGCACAAGGTTCTATCCGCCATGTGAGCGCGGAGGCCTCCGCGAATGTCTTGCGGCCCCTCGGGTGGCAGCGTCAAGTCCCAAGGACTTGGCGATGGGGCCGGGGAAGGTCGCGTTCAGGTGGTTCCTTCGTGGGGCGCGTCGTGCTCGTGTCCACAGCCTTTGCAGCGGAGGATCGTGACTTTCTCCAGAGCGGGTTTGCGGCAGTCGGGGCACAGGTGCTCGCTTTCCCAGGCGCAATACTCGCTCCAGGCGCGGTCGGCGTGCGGACCCACCTCGAATGCGCCCTCGCCATGCTCCTCCTCGGGATAGATGGCCTTCACGATGGACCGGTGCGAACCGACGCGCTTCGGGTATTCCTGCAACGTCATGAGAATGGTGTGCAGCTCGTGGTCGGAGTCGATGCCGCAATCGCTCTTGACCTCGGCAAACCAGAAGCACACCTTCGAGGCGAGGTGCCCCGCGATCCACTCGAAGACCGCTCGGGCCTGGGGCGACAGCGGCTCGTATGCCATGGCTCATCCCCGCTCTTTCACGGAACGGCTCTCAATGATGTCCGTGCAGCTTCGGTCCCCGGCGCCGGCCGTGAAGGTCGCGGAAGTAGTGCCTGGCCCGCCGCCACGCGGCGAAGTGGTTGCCGGCCGCGCGCAGACCCGCCATGACGGCCAGGGTGGCGAGAAGCACGAGAACGGGCCAGAGATGATCAGGAGCCAGCGCCTGGGCTGCGATGTTTGCGGCTGTATTCATAATCGCGCGCCTCTTATGATGGGCTCAAGCCCATCCTGGGTATTATCGTAGACCCACCGGCCCGCACAATCAAGCAGAATTCCCGTTGCGCCCGGTTTATTCCCGGATACCGCCGCCGGGTGCCTGGAACTGGCGCTTTCGGTTTGCCGCACCGGCGGCTATAATCGTCGTGACAGAAACCGCACTTGTTTCAAGGAAAGACAGATGAACGCAAGCACACCTATCGTCGGAACAGTCGTGCTGGTATTGTCAGCGTGCGTTGCCGCACCGGGGTACCCGCGAAATCCGTTCGTCATCGGGCTCGATCTACCGGCGCCGGAGGACTCGGCGGGCGGGATCATCGTGGCCGACCTCGACGCCGACGGCGCCATGGACTACCTGGTAACCGTGCCAGGGCACGTGGCGGCCTACGCCAACGACGGCGCGAAGCTGTGGGTGCTCAAGACCGACGTGGTCGTGGGCGGATCGAGCGAGAGCCAGGGCCTTCCGGGCCACCACGGTCCCGGGGTGGCCGCCGGCGACGTGGACGGCGACGGACGCTGCGAGGTGCTCTTTCTGACGAAGGACTCCACGCTGCACGTCGTGGACGGCAAAACCGGGCGCCCGAAGGCAAAGGCAAAGCCGCCCTGCCCCGAGCAGGCTCAGCGCTGGGAGGTGGCGATGATCGCCGACTTCCGCGGCGCCGGCGCCGACCGCGACGTGCTGCTCCAAGCGACGAACAAAAAGGGATATCGAACGGGGAAATTTCTGGCCGCCTATTCGCTGGCCGGCCTTCTGCGCGGCGAGGAGCCCCTGTGGCGAACGGACCGATTCGTAAGCTGCGCGCACAATGCCGCCCGCCTGGCCGACATCAACGGCGACGGACGCGATGAGGTGCTCGGCGCGACGATCTTCTCGGCAACCGGCAAGCTGCTGGCCCGGGCCATTCCCGACCGCTACCACATGGACAGCGTGTTCGTGGCGGACGCCCGGCCCGAGAAGCCGGGGCTGGAGGTGGTCCTCCTGGAAGAGGGCAGCAATCAGGTCCAGCTTCTCGGCTGCGACGGCCCGATCTGGAGGTCGCATTTTAAGAAACAGGAGCCGCAGAACGCCGCGGTGGGGCGGTTCCGCAAGGGCAGCGACGAGATCTTCATCTGGTGCCGCTCGCGGTACAACGAACATCAGAAACCGTTCGTCTTCGATTCGTCCGGCAAGAAGGTGTTCGATTACCGCATGGACGACGTCGCGCCCGAGGGCTGGACGGCCAGCGGCGTCGAGGTGATTCACACCATCGACTGGACGGGCGAGCCCCAGCAGTTGGCCTGCGCCAAGGAACGGCACGAAAGCGGCGACGTCTGTCTGTTCGAGCCTCTTACCGGAAAATTCGTGAAACGCATCGAGGAGAAGGCGCACCGGCTGTACGTCGCGGACGTCACGGGCGACTGGCGCGAGGAGATCGTCGTCCTCAACGGCAGCGAGCTGCACGTGTATCAGAACCGCAAACCCAATCCGAGGCCACAGCATGAGCGGCTCTGGAGCGACCGCAACTACCGTCGCCTGAAGCAGTGCCACAATTACTATTCGCCCTGACGGTGCGACGGGCGAGGACGACTCTGTCCGTTTTGGACCGCGTCCCTGCATCGCGGCCGAATATAGAAGGAGGATGTGACATGCGACGAATCGTTCTGCTTGTCTGCATCGTAGCGCTGATCGCGGGTGCGCCGGTCGTTTGCCGTTCGGAGACGTACGATGTACTGATACGCTCGGGCCGGATATACGACGGTTCCGGCGGTCCGGCCTATACAGCGGACGTCGGGATCAAGGACGACCGCATCGCAGCCGTCGGACAGCTCTCGGGCGACGCGGATCGGGTGGTCGACGCGCGGGGTCTGGCGGTAGCGCCAGGCTTTATCAACATGCTGAGCTGGGCCAACGACTGCCTCCTCGAAGACGGGCGGTCGCAGAGCGGCCTGCTAAGGTTCAGAAGCGACAGGCTCAAACATCTTACCGGCAAGACCCTGGCAGAAGTCGCCCACATGAGGGGGAAGACGGCGGCTGAGACCGCCATCGACCTCGTCGTCGAGGACGACAGCCGTGTGGGCGCGGTCTATTTCCTCATGTCGGAAGAGAACGTGAAAAAGCAGATTGCGCTTCCCTGGGTCAGCTTTTGTTCGGATACGGGGTCTCTTGCCCCCGAGGGGGTCTTCCTGCAATCGAATCCACACCCGCGCGCCTACGGGAACTTCGCCCGGCTCCTGGGCAGGTACGTGCGCCGGGAAAAGGTCGTCGCGCTGGAGGAAGCGATCCGGCGCTTGACGTCGCTGCCCGCGGAGAATCTCAAGCTTGATCGGCGCGGCCGGCTCGCGAAAGGACATTACGCCGACGTCGTCGTCTTCGACCCGGCCACCATCGCCGACCACGCGACGTACGAGAAGCCGCATCAGTACGCCACCGGAATGATCCACGTCTTCGTAAACGGGACCCAGGTGCTCAAGAACGGCGCGCACACCGGCGCCGCACCGGGGCGCGTCGTGCGCGGCCCCGGCTGGAAAGGAAGAGCCCGCAAAAGCAAGACCGTGGACAGCCGGTAAACAAGCGCTCTACCGCCGGGGCAACTACCGCTTGTCAAGGCGCTGGGCGAAGAGCCAGTCCCAGACGTTCGCCGTCTTGTCACACCTGTCGCTGCTATAGTGGGTGACGTAGCCTTTCTCCGGCTCGTCGCCTTCGTAGGAGAAAGCATATTGCGAGGCGTTGTGTTTGACGCCCTTAAGCTCGGTGTACTTGAGGTTTCCGCCCACCTCCTTCATACGCCCAAAGATCTCCCGCGAAAAGTCCGTCGGCACGACCGGGTCGCTTCCGCCGTGAAAGGCCCAGATCGGCACGTTCTTGAACCTCGCGGGGTCCTTCCAGGGCGGCAGACCGCCGGCGCTGGGGATGGCCGCGGCGAATCGATCCGGTGCGGCCCAGACGGCGTTCCAGGAGCCGACGCCGCCCATCGAATGTCCGAGGACATAAACCCGATTCGCATCCACGCTGAACTCTTCGGCAAGATGGTCGATCAACGCAAACGCCTTGCTGAGAGGTCCGTCGGACACCGGGCCCGTCGGATAATCCCGCGCTTCGAGCCGCGCTTGCCATGCTTTGGAGTACGTCTTCTTCAACGCCTCGGTCAGTTCCGGGATCGTCTCGCCCGTGACCGACCAGCTCCCGGCCGCCTGCGGCGTGACCACGATACAGGGATACTTCGCGCGCCAGGCCGCATCGACGAACGTCGCGCTCCAGTGGCGCAGATTGCTCTCGTTGTCATCGCCCACGCCCGCCCTTCCGTGGAGATTCAATATGAGAGGGTACTTCCTGGTGGACTCGAAATTGGCGGGCAGCAGCAGCAGGCGGTACGGCATGCCGTCGAACACGCGCGCCTCGTACGCGTCGACGACCTCCGGCGGCACGCCCGCGCCCTTGTTCAGCGTTCGGCGCCTCGCTTGCCGTCCCCTGTTTTGTCGTGGCGAGCGTTTTTGCGAGAACAGCCACTTCAAGAAGTCCGGTTCCGGATCACAGCGATCGCTGCTGAGCTGCGTGCTGCCGTTGTCACCGCCGGTGATCATTTTTTCAGCAACGCCGTGTCCGTCACCGGCCCAGGTCGTGAGCTTCATGTTCCCTCTCAGCTTTTGCATCTCGGCGAAGACCTTGCGATCGCGCTCGATGGGACAGACCTTATCATTGTCCCCATGAAACGCCCATATCGGAACGTCCTTTATCACCGCGGGATCGATAAACTCTTCGGTCCGCCGCAGGCCGCTCCCGGCCGAAGGCGCCGCCGCCGCGAAATAGCCGGGATCGATTTGTATGAGGATATACGTCCCGTGGCCTCCCATGGAATGGCCGAGGATATAGATCCTGTCCCTATCGACGCACGGCAGTGCCGCAACGACGTCTTTGATCTTCTTGAGGTGCGCGGCATCCCACAAACGGTTGGCCTGGGGGGCGAGCACATAGCAGGGGTAATCGCAACGCCGCCGCTCATCGGCGAGAAGCTTGTTCCAGCCGCGCAGTTGCCTGCGGTTGTCCGTCCCCTTGCCGCCGGCGCCGTGCAACGAAACAATCACCGGATAGAGCTTGTTTGAATCGAAATGGATCGGCTTCATGAGACGGTACGGCATTTCGCCATCGGCGTGAGGTTCATAGAGCTCGACCCAGCCTTGCGAAACCCCTGGGCTTGGCACTTGCCCACCCCGGCGTCGCGCGCCCGCGTCCGGGGTAGTAACGAGCAGGCAAAGCAACGCCGTAACGACTGCACCCCCTAAGACCACACATCGCTTCAACTCCAGTGAATGGTTCATTCTCCGCCCCTTTCTTCATCAGACCTTCGAATCGATATCAGCGGTCCCCGGCGGCATACTTCTTCAGTAGAGCCTGGAGCTGCGCGACCCGCTGTGGCTGCTCACGGGCCAGGTCTTTGGTCTCGTACGGATCGGAGGCGAGGTGGTAGAGCTCGACGTCGTCTCCCTTGTTGGCGGCGATGAGCTTCCAGTCGCCTCGGCGCACGGCGGAGAAATTCGGGGCCTTCCAATAGAGGGATCGGGGTGCCGAAGCGGCCTCTGGGTCGCGGATGGCGGGCCAGACATTGCGCCCGTCCCACTTCAGGTCTGTTTCGCCGGAGTAGCCGGCCAGGGTGCAGAGCGTCGGCATCCAGTCCACGATGTGGACCGGGGCGTTGCATTGGCCGGGCTGCAGAACGCCCGGCCAGCAAACCAGCGCCGGGACGCGAATCCCGCCTTCATAGACGTCGCCCTTCCAACCGCGCAGGGGCCGATTGTCCCCGAGCACGGTGTGCGGCTTGTCGGCGTACCGGCCCTTGTACTGCTCGGTGCTGTGCCAGCTCTTCTGGCCTCCGTTGTCGCTGACGAACACGACCAGCGTGTCCCGGCGCAGTCCCTGCTCGTCGAGCGCCTCGACGATCCGGCCTATGCCGTGGTCCATGTGCGTAATACTGGCCGCCAGCCACCGCCGCGACGGCTCCTTGATTCGCTCTTTATATCTCGCGGTCCACTGATCCGGCTCGTCGAGCGGGAAGTGCGGGACGCTGTATGCAACGTACAGGAAGAAAGGCTTGTCGTGTTCTGATTCGATGACGCGGACGGCTTCGTCCGTGATCAGGTCGGTCGCATGACCTTCTTCCTCGACGTACTCGTCGTTGCGGTGCCAGGACCGCACGCCCGTTTTGTAATGATGCGTGTACGGGTCGATCTGCCCGTGGAAATATCCGTAGGACGAATCGAATCCATACTTGAGCGGCGTCCACTCGGGCGGCGAGCCCATGTGCCATTTGCCGCTGATGCTCGTGCGATATCCGCTGCGGCGCAGGGCCTCGGCCACCGTCACCGTATCATCGTCGAATATTTTTCCGTAGGCCGGTGAGGTCACGCCGTATCGACTCGGATAGCGTCCCGTCAGCAGGCCGACGCGTGTCGGCGTACACGTCGGCATGACGTAGTGCTGACCGAAGCGCACCCCTTCCTTCGCCAGGCGGTCGATGTTCGGCGTCTCGATCTGTGAGCCGTGATAACCGACGTCGGCCCAACCCATGTCGTCGGCGATGATAAAGACGATGTTCGGCCTGTTCCTTTTCCCGTCGCTGCGCCGTGCCTGCCGGCCCCGGCACGCACCCGGACCGACCGCAGCGCCCAGCGCCCCCGCCAGCGACAACTGCATGAAAGCTCGGCGCGTCACCTCTCTTCGTTCGCTTGTGATTCTCATGGTTGCTGCGTCTCCTTTCCCGCAGGGCCCGGCCCACTGCCTACGCCCTCATGGCTTCGGCCGGATGAAGGTGCCAAAAGAAACGCGGAGTCGCCCTCCTCCAGAACAACCCCGCGCTGTAACCAGCAAAACCGGCATTGGAGAATGCTTCCCCACCCGGTTTGGCATTCCACAAAATAGGGCGGCCGCTCCTCCTCCGTTGTACGGCCAAGTTTTGCAAATCTAGGACGCGCCGCCCTACCTGCTGCCAGGAAAAAGGAAGATGAAAAAGAGCCGCCTTCATCTGCCGGGCTCTGCAATCAGCCTGCCGACGAGCTGCCGCTCGCCACAGCTCAGCCCTGTGTACGTATTTTACCCAAACCCCACACGCCGGCAACAATAAAATCCGCATATTACCAGAAATCCCTGGAATAATACTCGCGAGTCCAATCATAAGCCCAGAATTCGCCAATACTCCCAAAAACCCTCACCGGCGTCAACCGGTTCAACGGATGATTCGAGCCTTCATTTATCGTCGGCCCTGGTATCGAACGGTGGAGACTCGCCCATTCCACTTGGACAGCCAGGAGCCAAAGAGCAATTGCTGGCCCGTATCCTCCTGGTGGAGCCGGAAGATGGTGTTTCTGCGCCACTCGACAATCTCGCTCCTGAGCCGCTCGGCGTGCCCGTCAGGGAGCTCAAGACCCGCCAGCTCCAGCGGATCGGCGCGCAGACGATACAGCGTGACCGTGCCTTGTTCGGGATCGTATACCACCTTGTCGCCGTTGCTGATGAAGCCGGCCGGCCCCTGCTGCATCCAGCCCGAGAAAAACACTTTCCGATCTTCCGGCAGAGGACCGAGGGCGTTGACGCCGTCAAGCGGCATCCCATCGGTCTCGAATCCCAGCAGGCTCAAAAGCGTAGGGGCCAGGTCGATCGAACTGACCGGCGCGTCCACCCGTTTGCCCGGCTCGACCAGGAAGGGCGCGCGCACGCACATCGGGATGTGCAACACCTCTTCGAAAGCGATCCGTTCGTGGCCCATCATCCGATGCTCGCCAAACGCCTCCCCGTGATCGCCGACCACGCAAAAAATGGTATGGTCGGCCAGTTGGCGATTGGTCAGCTCCACGTCCAGGGCTGCGATAAACCGATCCGTATAGCGGATCGTCTGCTGGTAACGGTCGATCATCTCCTCAGGCTGCTGGCCAAACCACTGCGGCACCTCGTAGGGGTCGTGCGTGACCGAGCACAACACCACGAGCAAAAAAGGCCCCTCGTCCGATTCGATCCACTGCGTGACGGGTTCGAGCAGGGCAAACTCGTCGGCCCCCAGATACCCCACGAACGCATTCGGGTCGTCCAGGTCCTCGCGGGCGCGGAAGGTGTCGAATCCAAGGTTATGAATCAGTCCCGGCCGGGACTCGAACGTCCCCTTGGCCGACTGAAAAAACGCGGTCCGGTACCCCATCCCCTTCTCCAGGATCGTCGCGAGGCTAACGTACGGGGAAGCCACGGGAACGGTCTCGGCGATGTCCTGGGACGCGGAGGCGAGGCATCCGGTCAGGAGGCAGAACAACGCCTTGGTCGTGTGGGCCACGGCCGAGCGCGCATTGGAGAACGAAACACCCTGAGTCGCGAGGGTCGCCAGATGCGGCGTCGGGTTGTCCCGAGGCGCAACGCCCGGGGCGGCCTCCGAGTCTCGACGGCTTGCCAGGGAGGTGAAACGATACTGGACCCCTTCGAGAACGACAATCACGACGTTGTGTCTGACCGGGTGAGGCGACAGCGAAAGATCCATACTGTCAGCGGTGGGCAGCTCGCGCGTCGCGTTGCTGAAATCACCCCGGGCCAGGTGACGATACTGCGGCAGAAGAAAGGAAAGCACCGCACGGGACTGGCAGTTGAAGCGCAGCCCGGCGGCCGTGATCTGCGGGGAACCCAGGGTCGAGACGGTAACGTGGGCGGCGGCGGCCGCCGCCGCGACCGCCAGCGAAACGATGATTCGGGTCCGCAGCGCAGACGGCCGGTAGCGCGGCGGCACCGGGCGGGCCAATACCGAGAAAAAAAAAGCCAGCGCCACCGCGCTGGGAAGCAGCAGGATGGCGGCGCTCTTCGGTGTGGCCGCCATGTTGATCGCGACCAGCCAGAAAATGTTCAGGGGATCGCGGATCAGCGGCAGAATCTCCATGGGCAGGATCTGCGTTCCCGTGCGGATCAGCCAGCCGGCGTTCATGACCGACCACGTACAGACCACGGCCGCGAATATCGTCGTGCCGCGCAGCACCCGCTTCGTGGGCCGGCGGTAGCAGATCAGGTCGAGAACCACGCCCATCGTCACCAACAGGGCGATATCCGTGAGGATCCAGCCGGGATATTCGCGGACCAGGCCGTAACGGAGCGCGTGAAAAAGCTTGACCGCGAGATTGCAAAACAACGCGCCATAGATGATCGCAAGCCAGGCCCGCGGCGCCAGCGCGCGGTAGACCGCCCGCAGGGGCCGAAGCCACCCCGCCGCGTTCACAACTCTGGATGAATCCTTGTCCATGCGCAGACAGTACTACAGTCCAACCGAAATGGCAAGCAGTCACACGCGCCCAACCGCTCCGCCCGGCAACTCGCGAAATGCAACCGCAACCGGCGCCGGCCGATCCGCCGCAATCCCGCGCGGCCATCCGGCGCATCACCCCCGGCGCCGCGCGCAGGGGCCGCACCGGCGACCCATCGCCACCGAAACCTCCTCGTCCAACCGGCCTTTATGTCGCGAGCATGTCGCCCTCTGCTCTCGCCGGCGCCGTACGAAACGCTCGAAAACATCGTAAACCCGCACCGCCTCGGCGCCTCCGGAGCTCAAATCCACCCTGCGTCACCGCCGCTGCCCCGGCGCCGATGACGTCCCCGTGGACAACGTCGCTACACTTTTTTCACAATAGATTGGGAAATTAGTTGTTTGCGCGCACAGGGGGCGGTACAATTCGTATAGGTCAATCTCAACCCACCATGGTCGGTACCAGAAAGGAGTTGTGACATGGCCAGGAAAAAATTGACGAAGGGAACGTGGACGAGGGACGACGTCAAGTCGCTGCGCAAGCTGTTCCCCAACCGACCCACCGCGGATGTCGCGGCCAAGCTGGGACGCCCCACCGAGGCGGTCAAGAAGAAAGCCTCCCGCATGGGTCTGAAGAAAACCAAGAGCTACATGAAATCGCTGGGGAGGGCGTAGCCGGGAGATGGCTCCCACCATCTTACTGCAACGTGACGTACCACCTTTGACGAGGGAGACATCTCAGAGCCGGGCCGAACTTTACCTCTACGGCCACGAACGTCCGTTGGCGCCAGGCCGTATAGAGAGGGGTCAGTCACTGCGCGTTGACACATGACGTCTACAGGAGTTTGACGATGACCTCAAGAGCCCGAGTCCTGGCGGCCCTGAACCATTGCCCGCCCGACCGCGTCCCCGTGGACCTGTCGGGACATCGTTCTTCCGGAATCGCTGCGCTGGCGTATCCGAAGCTACGAGCGTTTCTGGGCTTGCCTGCGGTTCCGGTTCGCGTCTACGACGTCGTGCAGCAGTTGGCGGTCGTGGATGAGGACGTTCTCGAGCGGTTCAGCGTCGATACCATCGAGCTGGGCCGGGGCTTTGCCCTGCGTGACAGCGACTGGTCGCCCTGGACGCTGCCCGACGGCACCGAATGCTTCGTGCCCGCCTGGACGGGGATCGAGCGAGCGGAAAATCGCTGGATCATACGATCCGAGAGCGGCACCATTCTCGCCCATATGCCCGACGGGGCGCTTTACTTCGAGCAGACCTATTTCCCCCTGGCCCAGGAAGGCGGCCCGGCCACCGTGCGCGAGGCCCTGGCCGAGTCGATGTGGACCGCCATCGCCAGCCCGCCGGGGCCGGTCGACGCCGACGCTCTGCGCAAAGGCGCCGTGAAGCTGCGCGCCGAAACGGACCGGGCCATCATCGGCCTCTTCGGCGGCAACCTCTTCGAGATCGGGCAGTTCTGCTACCGCAATGACGGCTTTATGATGATGCTGGCGGCCGAGCCGGAGAAGGCCCACGCCTTTCTCGACGAGTTGATGGAGATCCACCTGGACAACCTCGACCGCTTCCTCGGCGCCGTCGGGGACTGCATCGATATCATCCTCTTCGGCGACGACCTCGGGATGCAAACCGGGCCGATGATGTCGCCGCAAATGTACTGCGAGTTCTTCAAGCCGCGGCACAGCGTGCTCTGGAACCGCGCCAAGGAGCTGGCCGACGTCAAGGTCATGCTGCACTGCTGCGGCGGGGTCCGCGAGCTGCTTCCCCATCTCATCGAGGCCGGACTCGACGCGATCAATCCCGTCCAGATCAGTTGCGCCGGCATGAACGCCGCCGAGCTCAAGGCCGAGTTCGGCAGCGACATCACCTTCTGGGGCGGCGGCTGCGACACCCGGGACATCCTCCCCAACGGCACACCCGAACAGGTCGCCCAACACGTCAAAGAGCAAGTCGCCACCCTCAGCCCCGGCGGAGGCTTCGTCTTCCAGCAAGTCCACAACATCCTCGCCAACGTCCCGGCCAAAAACATCACCGCCATGTTCGACGCCGTAACGCCCCCCAACCAGAAGTAGAGCCACCCTCTGATCGTCCAGCAGAGTTTCCAACACCACTTTCAGGGAAACGAGTTTTGTCTCAATCGCGTTTTAGACTGTGACAGGATTCAACCGATCGTATCCGTGTCGAACAAGTATTTGGCCGGCTCACGATGCGACATAGAGCGTCCTCCGCAACGCGTTGACTTGTTCGATGAAGAAAGGGTTGCGAAGCCCCTCCGGTTCCACGAGATCCACCGGCTTGGCGAAGAGGTTCACCAGAGACCTTTGCAGTTCAAAATAGGCGTCGAAGAGGCGCGGTGCAACCGATGAGTTCAAGCCCAATCATCATGCTCCAACCCCCCTCGATCACGAAGCAACGGATCGGAAGGCGGTGCTTGCCTTGCTTTTCGTTAGGAGAAAGACCGAAGTTTTGGGTTGACGGCTGGGGCGGGGTGTGTATGATGGATGGAGAACAACTGCGAGCTGTTGCGATAGGAAGCAGGAGATTGCCGGATGGTGGATTGTGACTGCCGGATCGAAGATTTCGATGCCGTCGTTTTCGGCGGGCGTGTGGGAGGTTTGGGGATGGCGGCGCGCGTCGGTGGGGCAATTGCGCCAAACGAACCCAATCCCCCGCGTTGCCGGCCCAAGAGCGGGGGCCGCGAGAAAAACGAAGCCAATTTGGCCCGGATTTGCCTTGGCCCGGGCGGTTCGAGGGCGGGATGTGCGAAATCCCGGACTGTGAATCCGGCAGACCGCCGCAGGTCTGCGGAGCGGGGCGAGAGGGAGGACAGGGCCGACCAGGCGGGGTAAATATGTCAAACGAACCCAATTCTGCCCGGCGGGGCCGGGAAATTCAAAATCCGAAGCTCGAAATCCTAAAGGCCTGCAACGGCAGGAAGATAGACGCCGAAATGCGAAACGAAGCCAATTTCACAATAGGTAAGATTGGGCCCGCGTTCGGCAGGCAACTGTATTGGCACCCGGGTGGCAGCCTCAAACGGAGTCCGGGGATAGCGGACGTGGCGCTGCCACGCGCGGCGGGCCGTGGTCTGGAAAATCGACGCCTGAAAAGCGACGCGGACGCCGGCCCTGCGGGGCTCAGAATGCTTGACAATGGCACCTATTCTGGTTATTCTGCCGCCGTTGACACAGCCCACATTGTATTGCGATCCAACATTACTCGTGGAGGTTGACTTGAGAGTTCTTTCGGGAATCCAGCCGTCGGGCCGGCTGCACATCGGCAACTACTTCGGTGCGATGCGGCAGCACTTGCAGTTGCAGGCGGAACACGAATGCTACTACTTCATCGCGGATTACCACGCGTTGACGAGCAACCCGTCGCCGGAGGCGGTCGCGCAGCGCAGCCTCGACGTGGCGATGGACTACATGGCTCTGGGGCTCGACACGGAAAAAACGGTCTTCTGGCGACAGTCGGACGTACCGGCGGTGACGGAATTGACCTGGCTGCTGTCGTGCATAACGCCGATGGGGCTGCTGCAGCGCTGCGTCAGCTACAAGGACAAGGTAGCCCAGGGGCTCAGCCCGAACCACGGGTTGTTCGCCTACCCGGTCCTCCAGGCGGCCGACATCCTGATCGTCAAGTCGGACCTGGTGCCGGTGGGGGCCGACCAGAAGCAGCACATCGAGGTCACCCGCGACATCGCCCTGCGGTTCAACAACGCCTACGGCGAGGTTTTCACGATCCCGGAAGAGCACATCATCGAGTCGGTGGCGGTGGTGCCGGGCCTGGACGGGCGCAAGATGAGCAAGAGCTACGGCAACACCATCGAGATCTTCGAGCCCGAAAAGAGCGTGAAAAAGAAGATCATGAGGATCGTCACCGACTCGACCCCTGTCGAAGAGCCGAAGGACCCGGAGAAATGCAACGTGTTCGCGCTGCTGAAGCTCTTCGCGACGCCGGAGGAGCTGACCGAATGGGACCGGCGCTATCGCAGCGGCGGGATGGGCTACGGCGAGGCCAAGAAGCGCCTGGCCGAGTTAGTGATCGAGTACTTCGCCCCCTACCGCCAGAAGCGCACCGAGCTCGAGAACGATCTCGACGCCGTCAAGGCCATGCTCAAGGACGGGGCCGCCCGCGCCTCGGCCGTCGCCTCGCAAACGCTGGCCGAGGCCCGCAACGTCGTGGGCCTGCGACCCTGAGAAGATATACCAGAAACCCTGAATCTCCGCTGTCGGGAGCAATCGGTGACTGATTACCGTGTCAACCTGGACGTCTTTGCCGGGCCGCTGGACCTGCTGCTGTACCTGGTCCGCAAGGAAGAGGTGGACATCTACGACATTCCGATCGCCAAGGTCACCGAGCAGTACATCAAGTACGTCGAGATCCTCAAGCAGCTCGACATCGACGTGGCGGGCGATTTCCTGGTGATGGCCGCGACGCTGATGGAGATCAAGTCGGCCATGCTTCTGCCCCGGGCCCAGCCGGAAGAGATGACCGAGGAGGAAGCCGGCGGCGACCCCCGCGCCGAGCTGATTCGCCAGCTCCTGGAGTACAAGAAGTTCAAGGACGCCGCCAACCTGCTCCAGGCCGCCGCCGAGGAACGCAAGGAGCGCCTCGGGCGGCCCACCAGCTTGATCGACCGTCTGGAGCCCGAAGCCGAGCCCGAGCTGGACCTGGACCAGGTCAGCGTCTGGGACCTGCTCGAGGCCTTCGATGCCGTCTGCAAGGCCACCGGCACCCACGCCTACAACGGGCACATCCAGGACGACACGCCCATCGACCTCTATCAGATCGAGCTTCTGCATCGACTGCAATCGGAAGGCCCGCTGACCTTCGAGCGTGTTTTCGAATCCCGTCCGAATCGCCTGGTCATGGTCGGTCTGTTCCTGGCGCTTCTCGAGTTGATTCGCGACAAGCTCGTCTGGGCCGAGCAGAGCGAGTCGGCGCCGCAGCAGATCTATCTGCGGGCATTGACGAACGAGCCGGCCGAGGTGGCGGTGCAGCGGGCCATTCTCGCCGTGGATGAAACCGAGCTCGAACCGGAGCCCGAGCCTGCGGCGGAGGCGCCCGAGACCCCGCCGATCCCGATCGCCGAGCTGCCGCCGAAGCCGAAATCGCCCTCGACCGACGACGAGAGCGAGCAAACGCACGAAGCGGCGGCGACGGACGACGATTTAACGTTTGACAAACCCTGAATGGTTCCGCTACACTACCTGCCTGCCCCGCTGGGCCGGATGGGGGACTTTGAACTGCCTTACCAGGCATGCCGGAGTGCATGGGCCTGTGTGGTGACACCTTCCGCCGGCTTACAGCACGCCTGGCACAGTTATTATAAGACCTCGACGACCCGACAGCCAAGGGCGACACCATGGGAAACATGGAAAGGATAGAGTCATGGCAGGAAACGTAATCGACCTGACGGATGCCACGTTTGACGAAACCGTGCACAACTCGGACATGCCGGTCCTCGTGGATTTCTGGGCCCCCTGGTGCGGGCCCTGCAAGATGCTCACGCCGCTCATCGAGGAAATCGCCAACGACTATCAGGACAAGGCCAAGGTCTGCAAGCTCAACACCGACGAGGCGCGGGACAGCGCCGTCGAGTTCGGTATCAACGCCATCCCGACCACGATCCTCTTCAAGAACGGGCAGGTGCAGAAGAAATGGGTCGGCCTGACCAGCAAGAAGGAGTTGACGCAAGCCATCGACGAGTTGCTCTGAAAGCGGATGCGGCCCCGGTCCTCGATGAAGACCCGTTCGGCCTCGGGCACGATCTGCGAGGCACCGCCCGTTCGGGTCCGACAGCAAGAATTTCGGTAACGGCAAAGAAGAATCTCTATGGCCCACAGAATCACAGGCAAGAAACAAATCGGTGACGAAGTATTCTGGGCGGAAATCGAGGCGCCGCTGATCGCGCGAGCCCGCCGGCCCGGTCAATTCATCATTCTCAGTATTGATACCGAGCATTCCGAGCGTATTCCGCTGACCATCGCCGGCGCCGATCCGGAGAAGGGCACGATCGAGCTGATCTGGCAGCGGGTCGGAAAAACCACGGCGCAATTGGCCGATCTCAGCGCGGGCGACGAAATCGCCAACGTCGCCGGACCGCTCGGCACCCCGACGCATATCGAGAATTTCGGAACGGTCGTCTGCATCGGCGGCGGCATCGGCAACGCCCCCCTGCTGCCGATCGCCGCAGCTCTCAAGCAGGCGGGAAACACCGTTATCAGTATCCTGGGGGCCAGGGACAAGAGTCACCTCATCCTGGAAGAGCAATTCACCGACGTCAGCGACGAGATCATCGTCTGCACCGACGACGGCTCCTACGGCCGCAAGGCCCTGGTCACCGAGCCGCTCAAAGAGGTCTGCCGGCGCAACCACAAGCCCGATCAGGCCTTCGCCATCGGACCGACCATCATGATGAAGTTCTGCTGCGACGTGACCCGCGAATTCGACGTCCCGACCCAGGTCTCGCTCAACACGATCATGGTCGACGGCACCGGCATGTGCGGGGGCTGCCGCGTCGAGGTGGACGGCAAGCCCAAGTTCGTCTGCGTCGACGGGCCCGAGTTCGACGGGCACAAGGTCAACTTCGACCTGATGATGAAACGCATGGGCGCCTACAAAAACCAGGAAAAGCAAGCGTACGAGAAATACAAACAGCATCGGTGCCGGATCGGCCTGGACAAGTAGAGGCGCCCCGGTGCCGCTCGTTTCCCTGCCACGACCGCCGGTGACAGCCGCGAGGAAGTTTCCGCTGTGACAGAAGAAGAAAGACAAGAATTACTGCAAGAACTAACGGCCAAGAAGAACGCCGGCACGCTCAGCGCGAAGGACCGCTTTGCGATCCCGCCGCAGGAAATGCCACAGCAGGACCCGACCGCCCGGCGCAACAACATCAACGAAGTGGCACTCGGTTACACCGAAGCCGAAGCCCGCCTGGAGGCGATGCGATGCCTCCAATGCAAAACCGCGCCCTGCGTCCAGGGTTGTCCCGTGCAGATTCGCATCCGGGACTTCGTCGCCGCGATCGCCGAGGGCCGCTACGCCGAAGCGCTGCAAATCATCAAGGAAAACTCCCTGCTGCCGGCGGTCTGCGGACGCGTCTGTCCCCAGGAGGTGCAGTGCCAGGAGAAATGCACGGTCGGGCTCAAGTTCAAGGACGTTTCGAAGGCGGTTTCGATCGGCCGGCTGGAACGCTTCGTGGCCGACCGGGCGAAAGACAGCGACGCGGTGCCAGAGGTGGCTCCCCCTACGGGCATGAAAGTCGCCATCATCGGCTCAGGGCCCGGCGGGATCGTCGCGGCCGCCGACACTCGCAGAGCCGGCCACGATGTCACCGTCTTCGAGGCGTTCCACAAGCCCGGAGGCGTCATGGTCTACGGCATCCCCGAGTTCCGGCTCCCCAAGGCCATCGTGCAGGAGGAGATCGAGACGCTGCGGAAAATGGGCGTCGAGATCGTCACCAACTTCATCGTGGGACGCACCCGCACCATCGAGCAGTTGATGCGAGAGGACGGATTCGACGCGGTCTATATCGGCGTCGGCGCGGGCCTGCCCAGCTTCATGGGGATCGAGGGCGAGTCGCTCGTCGGCGTCTACAGCGCCAACGAGTACCTGACCCGCGCCAACCTCATGCGCGCGTACGAGTTCGGCAAAGGCGCCGATACACCCATCGCGGCCTCGAAGAAGGTGGCCGTCGTCGGGGGTGGCAACGTCGCGATGGACGCCGCCCGCACCGCGCTGCGGCTCGGCGCCGAGAAGGTCTACCTCATCTACCGCCGCACCGAGAAGGAGATGCCCGCCCGCGTCGAGGAGGTCCACCACGCCAAAGAGGAGGGCATCGAGTTCCACCTGCTCCAGAGCCCCAAGCGCATCATCGGCGACGAGAACGACAACGTCGTCGCCATCGAGTGCCTGCGGTACGAGTTGGGCGAGCCCGACGATTCGGGACGCCGAAGGCCCGTGCCCATCGCGGATTCCGAGTTCCAAATCGAGGTCGATACCGTCATCATCGCCATCGGCAACCAGGCCAATCCGCTCATCCGTCAGACCACGCCGGGACTGGAATTCAACAAGTGGGGCAACATCGTCGCCGACGAGAACGGAAAGACCTCCATGGAAGGCGTCTACGCCGGCGGCGACATCGTCCTCGGTGCCGCCACCGTCATCCTCGCCATGGGCCAGGGCCGAACCGCCGCCGCCGCCATAAACCAATACCTCGACGAAAAGAAGGCTTGAGACGTGGACTGTCGCTGGCCACAGACAACGTGCGACGTAGCCCCTGCCTTTGCTATTCCCTCGCCTTCGCCGCGAACTGTCCCCAAAAGGTCAAAGTTCCACTATGAGCTTCCGCAAGATATCCCAAGCGATCCGCGCGTCGTTCTCTGACACGGAGATCGCTGCTTTTCTTTGTTGCACTCCGGGGTGGATGAGGTTTCTGAAGCCTCGCAGTGCGTGGGCGAGATGATAGGTGTGATCGTCAATAATCTTCTCGCTTCGCGCAACATAAAGGAAATCATCGAGACCCATTCTGTCAATGTTCTTTCTGCGCCCATTCTCCATGACGTACGTCTTGAAATTCCTCGTTAGAATCCTATCCAGTAGGATTGCCTCAATCGCACTACCAGAAAGAACAAGCGTGGTCTTGAAACACTTCGTCAGAAGTGAGAGGGCTGCTTCTCGTAAGTCACGTCCAAGGATACTCTGCAAATCAGACGAGGAGATTTTCTTCAGGGCACCTATCACCTCCGAGGTGTAGCCAATTGCCATAAGGGCCTCTGGCGTGATCTCAGTGGCGACGCCAAGAATTGCCTCCGAGTGCTCAAATTCCACCTCGAACTCCGTGAGCAGAGTCGAAAGATAAGGATTGACTCGATGCACGGACTCATTCTCTTTGGGCTGTTTGCGTGCTGGGACCAGCAGGTTCCCCGTCGTGAGGTGTGTCACCATTTCGCGGGCGTTCTTTCGGGATAAGCCGCCCTCAGCAGCGAGCGTCCGTATAGCGCCGTGGACAACGCCGTCCAAGTCCTTCCGTTTCCAGAGACATAGCAAACATTTCTTGGTCTCATGTGATTCCTCGCGGAAGGCAGATGCTGCTCTTTCATATTCCAGGAGGCGCCCGAGATTGCCCTTGTAAAGCTCGTCGTCAGGGTTCAACTCGTGGGCGCGTAGATAGTACTGCTTGGCGGCAACGTAGTCTCCGTGTTGCTCGGAAATCCAACCAAGATTATTCGTCACCGCCGGCTCCCTGGGATTGCGTGCCTCGCATATCCGATAGTAGGACTCCGCTTCTTTCAGGCTTCCAAGCGCGTCGTAAGCATACGCAATGTGAAAAGTGGAACGCACGCTGTCAATGAGTTTCTGCGGTAAGACATCCGCCAGGGTAGAGAGGGGTCTGTGCTTCTTCTCTTCGGCCAGACGCTGGATAACGACATCGAGTAGGGCCCCGATTTCGCGATACGGGAGCCAGTAGGGCGGGGCATTCTCAACCCGGTCCTTGATGTCGTCGACCATGTAGAGAAAGTCTTCTTCAGACGCGTTGAATACGAAGGAGAGGTCCACGTCGCAATAGTCGTGCGAGGGGCCACCGGCCCCACTGTTGCAAAGATATCGCCATGTATATGTATATGCATCGCGCCATTTGCCTTGTCGTATACTGATTGCGCGCAGTTCATTGCAGTACCGAATGTTCGCAGGATATTGTGCCTCGTCAAAAGAATCTGTGGGCGATTTCCGGCTCTGGGAGAAGGCCGAGGTTG
>CAYPZL010000029.1:0-37969 GCA_964415045.1 uncultured Pirellulales bacterium
TCAATCCTGTTCCCCACGCCCCAGACCAATCGAAAAAGTCAGTCAACTTGAGTACATAGGTAAAAGGTGGTTAGTAACACGTAATCGGCAACCCGTGGCTTCTCAGTACTTATCAAGCGCCGTCCACCATTGCGGGTAGCTGGTATCGTGGGAATGCGGGAGGTCGTGTTTCATGAGCAACAGCATCTTCTCTACATATTGCGCGGGAGAAAACCGCGTCAGTGCTTCCATCCTGGCCGTACTTAGGTCTTTGTCTCTGGGCCGGTGCGAGAGGATCCTCGGTGCATTACTGGAACAATCCGAATTTGAGCTCGTTCGCTTCCAGAACCAGCCGTCGAAGGGCAATGCCGGTGTCCCAGACGCAGAGATCAGCAGTAGTTTCCGCGTACTCATCGAAACCAAGATCAAACCGAACGCCGTGAGACAGGCACAACTGTCTCGGCATGTGCAACGATTCAAAGATGGTAAGGAACAAATCCAAAGGCTGTTGGTACTTACGCCGGATGTGAATTCGCCGAACGTCATCGAGCAAATGGGAGACCCTCGTATCGGATGGGCTTCCTTTGCAGCCTTGGATCAGGCCATCGAGGAGTTGCTTGCAGACAAGGACGAGGTGGTCTCCGAGCGGGAAGCGTTCTTGCTGCGCGAGCTTCAGAGCATGCTGGAGGAGGACGAGTTGATCCGTCCCTCGAAAGACACCCTGGTCATTCCTGGCAGAGATGCATGGCCGGAGTACAATGATTTTCATGCCTATGTCTGCCAGCCGAGAAGGTCTTTTCGACACGTCAGTCACATTGCCTTCTACACTAAGAATGCAATTCATGAGCTTGTTCCCAAAATTCTCGAGTCGCACGAGTATGTTGAAATGACGCGAGGAACATACAGTGGACGATTGCAGGAACTGGTCGAGTATCTCCTGGAGCGAGGACTGAGAGTTGAAGACAAGCCGTACAAGGTTGTCTTCCTGACTCATCCCGATGACGATCGCACGGTACGCTTGGAGAGGCCGATAGAAAACGATCTGAAATCTACAACTGGACGAAGCACGGCCTTCACTCAGAACCAACGCTATGTCAGCCTCACGGAATTGAAGAAGGCGCAGAGGACGTCCGATCTGATATGAGGGTGCCGTAGGAACAGCCGCAGAGCCTATTCGCTGTGGCAGGAAGAGGGAGCACAAGCGATCGGGCTGTGATATTCAAATCGTTGATCCCTGTAGTTGCCCGGAAGAAATCGGTGGTAGCACATCACTATGCGCGCTGTTAGTGCCAGGAAAGACATCAACGCACAGTTCGCCTTCCCGGATCAGGCTACGTCGCGGTCGGGGAGTTTTCTTGGCGGGTAGGAGACCACCTTGGCCGAGGAGGCGTTTTGTACTTCGATCAGGTGACGAGCGAGGGAATCCCAGTCGTTGCCGTGTTCGGCCTCGATCTTCTTTCGCGCCCGGCGGACTTCTTCGACGATCGGATCTTTCATGGCAAATCTCCCTCAAGGAGCTCTTCCGGCGTGCATTGCCCACATCCCCGACAGAATTGTCAAGATCGCAAGGCCGGCAAGTGAAGGAATTGAAAAGGAGGCGGGCAGTAGGTTTCCTGGCCCCTTTGATTTCGCCCGTATTCACCGCTCTGGGTGCCCGGCCCTTTCCGATGCCGGCGCCGGGCCGGGGCTTGGGTGACTCTCTTCGGTCTCTTAGGCCGGATGGATACCGGGCGATGATCGTGCAATCCGCATTATGGGGCTTGGTCTGCGTGCCGCCGCTGCGCGCGAGGCCGCTGCGACCAATAAACATCGGCGCCGCTGTGTTTCTTTGCCCTGGCATGGCCTCAAAACCGGCTCTGCCGGCGCCAAAACAATCCTAACGAAAAGATAAGCGCTTCCTAACGCAGGGACCGGGCCCCGAATGCCGATATCTCCCGTGAGGGTATTCGTACCCCGACAGGAGATATGGTGATGAAGAGTATTCTTGAAGACACCGGCGCTATCGAACCAAACACCGGCCACCGACAAGGACTGAGCCGGCGGAGATTTCTCCAGGCCGCCCTGGCCTTTGCCGGGGGCGCCGTGGCGTTGCAGCCTCGCCTGAGCCTCGGCGCCGAGCCCGTCGATCTGGCCCGCTGGGCCTTTCTCTCGGACACGCACATCGCGGCCAACCCGAAGAACCGCTACCGCGGCTTCTATCCCTACCGCAACCTGCAAGAGATCGTGACGCAGATCACCTCGGATTTGCCCGAGGGGCTTCTGGTCACCGGCGACCTGGCGCGGCTGACGGGCCGGGCCGGGGACTACGAGAACTTCCAAGAGCTGCTCGCCCCCATCACCGAGCAGCGCCCGGCCTACATGACCATCGGCAATCACGACAGCCGGCGCAACTTCCTCCGCGCGTTCGAGTACTTGGAGGACGGCGCCTCGGCCAGTTGGCGCAAATACGTCATCGCCGCCGACACCGGGCCAGTCCGCCTGGTCCTGCTCGACTCGCTGCTCTTTAGCAACACGTCCTGGGGACTCGTCGGCGGCGCGCAGCGCACCTGGCTCAAGGACTACCTCCGCCGCTTCGACGACAAGCCGGCGATCCTCTTCCTGCACCACGACGTCGCGCCCGGCACCTCGCTGCTCGACGTCAACCGGCTCTGGGACATCATCGTGCCGGCCCGCCAGGTCAAGGCCCTCGTGCACGGACACTCCCACCGATTCGGCTTCGCGCGATTCGAAGGCATTCACGTCATCAACCTTCCCGCCACCGGATACAACCTCCACAACGGCGACCCCGTCGGCTGGATCGAAGCGCGCCTCACCCCCGAGGACGGCCGGTTCGTCCTCCACTCCATCGGTGGCAACGCCAAGCTCGACGGCTACACCGCCACCCTGGGCTGGCGAACGTCGTAACGCGTGAAGTGTATCTCGTGAAGCGTGAAGCGTGTTCTTACAAGATACGCTCCACGCCCTCCTGCGCCCGTCGCAGTGAATCCTCTGAAAGGGCGCGTCGGGGTTGCCAAGGGCCGGCGGCGCTGGTATATGTGACCGGTGTGAATCGCGGGCAGCGCCGCACGCGCGCCCTGGTTCGTGATACGCCGCAAACCACCCTTTGCTGTGGAGAAGAACCATGATGTCAAAGCTGATGCCCAGGTCCGTGACGTTGCTGAACGTGCTGCTTCTTTCGATTCTCCTCTGCTTGCTGGTCGCCCCGGCAGTCCGGGGCGACGAGGCCGCCGGACCCCTCGACTGGGAAAACGAACAGCTCCTCGGGCGCAACAAGGAGCCGGGGCACTGCACGCTCGTGCCCTATGGCGACGTGGACGCGGCCCGGCGCTGCCGGCGCGAGGCCTCGCGGTTCTTCCAGACGCTCAACGGCAACTGGCGTTTCCACTGGGCGAGCAAGCCGGCGGAGAGGCCGACGGACTTCTACAAGGACGACTACGACGTGAGCGGCTGGAACGAAATCCCCGTACCGGCCAACTGGCAGATGCACGGGTACGGCCGGCCCATCTACCTGAACATGCGCTACCCCTACCCCGTGGATCCGCCCCGCATTCCGCACGACTACAATCCCGTCGGCTCCTACCGCCGGCAGTTCACGATCCCCGCCGCCTGGGACGGCCGGCGGATCTTCCTCCACTTCGACGGCGTCAAGAGCGCCTTCTACGTCTGGGTCAACGGCCGGCAGGTCGGCTACAGCCAGGACAGCATGCTGCCGGCCGAGTTCGATGTCACCGAGGTCCTGCGCCCGGGCCGCAACACGCTGGCGGTCGAGGTCTACCGCTGGTCCGACGGCAGCTACCTGGAAGACCAGGACATGTGGCGGCTCAGCGGCATTTACCGCAACGTTTATCTCTTTGCCGCACCGCAGGTCCACATCCGCGACTTCCACGTCCGCGCCACGCTCGACGAGCAATACGAAGAAGGAATCCTCATGGTCCGCCCCAAGCTCAGCAACTTTGCCGGTGTGGCCCTCGACGGCTGGAGCGTCCGGGGGCAACTGTACGATCGCGAAAATCAGGCCGTGCTGGAGGATCCGCTCGAGATCGACGCGGGGCGCATCGCCAACGAGCGTTATCCTCAGCGGGGCAACGTACGCTTCGGGCTGCTGCGCGGCGCGGTTCCCCACGTCAAGAAATGGTCGGCCGAGACGCCTTATCTCTACACGCTGGTGCTGACGCTCCACGACGCCAAAGGCAAGCTCGTCGAGGCCGAGAGCTGCCGCGTCGGTTTCCGCACGGTCGAGATCAAGAACGGGCAGCTCCTCGTCAACGGCCGCTCGATCAAGCTCTTCGGCACGAACCGCCACGAGCACGACCCCGTCCACGGCCGCGCCGTCCCGGTGATTCGCATGATCCAGGATATCAAGATCCTCAAGAGCCACAACCTCAACGCGGTGCGGACCTCGCACTACCCCGACGACCCGCGCTGGTACGACCTCTGCGACGAGTACGGCATCTACCTGATCGATGAGGCCAACCTCGAAACGCACGGCGTGGGCGGGCGGCTCTCCAACGTCGCGACATGGAGCGGCGCCTTCATGGAGCGCGCAATCCGCATGGTCGAGCGCGACAAGAACCATCCGTCGGTCATCTTCTGGTCGCTGGGCAACGAGAGCGGCTGGGGACCGAACCACGCCGCCATGGCCGCCTGGATTCACGACTACGATCCGACGCGCCCGGTGCACTACGAAGGGGCGGCGATGCGCCCGCACGACCCGCGCGACGTCGATATGATCAGCCGCATGTACGCCCGCATCCCCGAGATCATCCGCCTGGCCACCGACCCCGGCGACGACCGACCCATGGTCCTCTGCGAGTACGCCCACGCCATGGGCAACTCCGTCGGCAATCTCAAGGAGTACTGGGACGCCATCCGCGCGCACGAGCGCCTCATCGGCGGCTTCATCTGGGACTGGGCCGACCAGGGACTCCGCAAGATCTCCGACGACGGCAAGATGTTCTGGGCCTACGGCGGCGACTACGGCGACAATCCCAACGACGGCAACTTCTGCTGCAACGGCCTCGTCGGGCCCGACCGCAGGCCCAACCCCTCGCTCTACGAGGTCAAGAAGGTCTACCAGCGCATCCATGTCACGCCGGTGGACCTGCGCGCGGGCGTGGTCTCGGTGGAGAACGAATACGACTTCCTGGGCCTCGACTTCGTGAACGCTTCGTGGGAGCTCTCCTGCGACGGCCTCGTGATCCAGGACGGCAAGCTCGCCAAACTGACCGTCGAACCGGGGCAAAAGCAGGAACTTTGCATCCCCTTCCGCAAGCCCGAGCTGCAACCGGGCGCCGAGTACTGGCTGAAGGTGACGTTCACCCTGGCCGAGGAGACGCCCTGGGCCCCGGCCGGCCACGTCGTCGCCTGGGACCAGTTCTCGATGCCGTTCGACGTGCCCGCCGCCCGGCCTGCGAAAGCAGGAGCGCCCGTGAAGCTCCGCGAGGCCGGCGACGCCTATACCGTCACCGGAGAGGATTTCAAAGTCACCGTGGGCAAGACCAGCGGCGCGATCGAATCGTTCGTATCGGGCGGCAAGGACCTACTGTGCGGCCCGCTCGTGCCGAACTTCTGGCGCCCGCCCATCGACAACGACAACGGCAACCGCATGCCCCAGCGCCTCGGCGCCTGGCGTAACGCGGGCCCGAAACGAACGGTCAAGACCGTCATGGCCGAGCAGGTCCACCCGCGCCTCGTCCGCATCACCGCCGAGGCCACGCTGCCGGTCGGCGACAATACGAAGTATCGCACGACCTACGACGTCCACGGCAACGGTGCCGTCGTCGTCGAGGCGAACGTGCGTCCGGGCGGCGGCAGAGTCCCCATGCTGCCGCGCTTCGGCATGCAGATGACCGTGCCCGGACGCTATGCGACGGTGACCTGGCTGGGCCGGGGCCCGCACGAGACCTACTGGGACCGCAAGACCGGCGCCGCGGTGGCGCTTTACTCGGAACCGGTGGAAGAGCAGATCCACCTCTACGTCCGGCCGCAGGAGAACGGTAACAAGACCGACGTCCGCTGGATGATGTTGACCGACGACGACGGGGCCGGCCTGATGGCCGTCGGCGATCCGCTGCTCAGCGTCAGCGCCTGGCCGTTTAGCATGGAAGACCTGGAGAAGGCCACGCACATCCACGAACTGCCCCGCCGCGACTTCGTCACCGTCAACCTCGACTACAAGCAGATGGGCGTCGGAGGCGACGATAGCTGGGGCGCCCGGCCGCATCCCGAATACACCCTGCCGGCCAAGCCCTACACCTACCGCTTCCGCCTGCAACCCTACCACCCGGCAATGGGCGACGCCAAAACCCTCGCCCGCCAAACGCTACCCGGGACGGAATGACGAAACCGCCGTCCGGGAAGAAAGGAAAACCGGAAACAAATCCCGGATTCCACGTCACCGTCCGGGACATGAAGAACCGGTAGCGGCAAAAGGGCCAACGCGCGGCCCGCGCGGATTCTGAGCGTACTGAACGGGGTTTGCGCGCCACCCGCCGGTCGGATGTAGAACGTGAGCGAGATTTGGGGTGGACAAGGAGCGGGGGCGACCGTACATACTCTGGATGGACATTCGAGAACGCAAGAACATACTGGTTACATGTGGACCCGGGCTGCGGGATTATCTTGAGGCGGAGCTTGAGGACCTGGGGTTCGCGGTCGTAAGCACTCACGCCGGGGGAGTCGTTACGCGCGGGTCATTCATTGACTGTATGCGGCTGAATTACTGCCTGCGCACGGCCTATAACGTTCTCTATCTTCTGCGGGAATTCAAGTGCGGCAGTACGGAATCGCTTTACAAGCAGGTCGGCATGGTGGCCTGGGAGAAGATCATCGACCCGAGCGAGCATCTCTGCGTGCTTTCGCACGTGGATACGTGGACCGTCTGCAACAGCATGTATCCGAACCTGAAGGTCAAGGATGCGATTGTGGATCGCATCAGCAGGAAGACGGGCAGCCGGCCCCAAAGCGGGCCGGACCGGAGCGGCGTGGTGGTGAACTTGTTCTGGAAGCTGGACAAAGCGTGGGTCTATTTGAATACGTCCGGCGTCAAGCTCTCGGATCGCAGCTATCGCAAGATGCCCCATAAGGCCCCGCTTCGCGAGTCCCTGGCGGCCGGGATGATGATGGCGACCGGCTATGACGGTTCTCAGAATCTGGTGCTGCCCATGTGCGGCAGCGGAACGCTTGCGATCGAGGCGACTTTGATGGCGATGAACAGGCCACCGGGGGGGCTCCGGAGCAATTACGGGTTCAAGCATGTCAGGGTGTTTCAAGAAGGGCTTTGGGAGGAGATTCGCGCGGACGTTCGCAAGCGCCTGCGCCGGGATGGCGTTGCCGGGCGCGTCATCGCCACGGATATCGATGGGCAGGCGATCGAGGCGGCCAGGCAAAACGCGCGGACCGCGGGCGTCGATCATTTGATGGAGTTCGCCGTGTGCGATTTTGCCGACACGGAGGTACCGGCTGGTCGCGGGATCGTTGTAATGAATCCGGAGTACGGGCTTCGGCTCGGCGAATCGCGGGAGCTTCAGAGCAAGTATAAGCGGATCGGGGAGTTTCTTAAGCGGCGGTGCGCGGGGTATACGGCGTATATTCTCTCAGGTAATAAGAAGCTGACAAGTGCGCTCGGGCTCAAGGCCTCCCGGCGCATGGTCTTTTTCAACGGGAACATTGAGTGTCGTTTGTTGAAGTACGAGCTTTATAAGGGCAGCCGGTAGGCGGCCTGTGGCGCTATGCCAGCCCCGGACCGGTGAATGGCCTTGCCGGAAGGGGGCGGTTTTTGCTATAAGGGGGCTTTGGAACGCTCTTTTGGAGCCAGGTACGGAGAGCAGGCCGCCGATGCCGCCAACGACAAGGACGCAGAAGAATCAATGGGTCGTCAGGGACGCCGACGATCGCGCCGAGGAGCTGGCGCGGTCTCTGAAGATCGCGCCGCTGGTGGCGCAGGTTCTGATCAACCGGGGGATCACCGAGGCGCAGGCGGGCAGCGTGTTCATGCAGCCGAAGCTGACGGAGCTGATCCGCCCGGACCGGATGCCGGGTATCGAACCGGCCGTGACGCGACTTCGCGATGCCATCGAAAGGAAGCAGCGCATCACCATCTACGGCGATTACGACGTCGACGGCATCACTGGCGTCTCGATCCTCTGGCAGCTCCTGACCCTGCTCGGCGCCGAGGTGGACTACTATATCCCGCACCGCATCGACGAGGGCTACGGCCTCAACAGCGACGCGGTCCGCTCCATCGCCGAGTCGGGCAGCGGCCTGCTCGTGACGGTCGACTGCGGCATCACCGCGTTCGAGGCCGCCGATCTGGCCCGCGAGCTCGGCCTCGACGTCATCATCACCGACCATCACCAGCCCGGACCGGTGCTGCCCAACGCCGTGGCGATCGTGCATCCGGCCCTGGACGAATCGTATCCCAACCAGGACTCGGCCGGGGCGCTGGTGGCCTACAAGCTGGCCTGGGCTTTGGCCGACGAGCTGAGCAAGGGCCCCCGGCTCGGGCCGGAGCTGCGCGAGTTCATGCTCAACGCCACGAGTCTGGCGGCGACGGGCACCGTGGCCGACGTGGTCGATCTGCGGGGCGAGAACCGCATCGTCACGAGCTTCGGCTTGCAGTCTCTGCCGACGAGCAAGCTATGCGGCGTTCGCGCGCTGATCGAGACGGCCGGTCTGACCGGGCAGGGGCTGGACAGCTACGCTATCGGCTTTCGCCTGGCGCCGATGCTCAACGCCGCCGGCCGGATGGGACACGCGCGATTAGCCGTCGAGCTTCTCACCAGTACCAGCGAGCTGCGGGCCATGCAGATCGCCGAATATCTCAAGGGACAGAACGCCAAGCGGCAGCAGTGCGAGCGGAAGATGCTCAAGGAGGCCTGCAAGATGGTCGTGGAGCGCGGGCTGAACCACCCGGACCACAAGAGCATCGTGCTGGCCGCCGAGGGCTGGCACACCGGCGTCTTAGGCATCGTCGCCTCGCGACTCGTGGACCGGTTTTACCGCCCGACCGTGATGATCAACGCCTCGCCGAGCGAGGAGGGCGCCGCCCAAGGCTCGGCGCGCTCGATCGAGGGGTTCAATCTGCTCGGCGCGATCCAGGCGTGCTCGTCGCACTTAGCCAGCTTCGGCGGTCACACGATGGCGGCGGGCCTGACGATCCCGCCGGAGAAGATCGAGGATTTCGCCGCCGATTTCGAGACGTACGCGGCGGGCAATCTGAACGAGGAGGATATCGTCGCCCACCTGCACATCGACGCCATCGCGGCCCTGCGGCAGTTCACCGTCGACGCCGTCAACCAGCTCGAAAGGGTCGGGCCGTTCGGGCAGGGCAACCCCAAGCCGGTCTTCGCCACCAGGGGCGTGCGCCTGGCGGCCGCCCCCCGGCGCGTCGGCGCCCGAGGCGATCACCTCCAGTTCGCCATCACCGACAACACCGCCTCGGTCCGTTGCGTCGGCTTTCGCATGGGACACCTCGAAAAGAAGCTGCTCGACTGCGAGTGCTTCAACATCGCCTACGAAGCCCAAATCAACCGCTACAACGGAAACACCAGCGTAGAATTCATCACCACGGACATCCAGTTCGAATAGAAACCAGCGCTTCGTCTCAATCCATTTGTGGGTTGTCATGCTGAACGAAGTGAAGCATCTGGGGCGAGACAGAGAAGTCAGCATCGCAGCGTAAGTGGCGTTCGGTGGCGAGATTCTTCGCTTCCGCTCAGGATGACAATCGTTAAATGACGGGCGACGGACTACAAGCACCACGTTTCATAAATCGTGTGACTGTAGATCGCTTCGCTCGCAATGACAGGGAAAGCCGTATCTGTCATTGCGAGGAGTCCCGGCGCGCCGGGAAAGCAATCTCCTTCCGTATCGTCGCGGGCCCGGCGAAGCGTCGCGCTACTTTGCTCTTTGGACTTTGATGTTTTCGATGGTGAATTGGCCGAGGGCGGTGGCCATGTTGAAGAAGTCTCCGGGCTCGCCGTTTCCGGTGGCCAGGGCGATGTGTCCGGCGTCGTATCCGCCTCGCCCGCCGCTTTTGAAGGCGGCGTCGAGACCGATCCATCGGCCGCCACGTCCCTGCCTGTCGCCTCCGACGTAGGCCCGCGTCCAGGCGTGGCCCCCGAAGCCTTCGATGCCGGCGAACTCCTTGACGTAGGCCATGCCGACGACGACCTGGGCGGGAATGCCGACGGCGCGGCACAGGGCCGCGGTCAGGACCGCGAACTCCGAGCAATCGCCCTGGCGGCTCTCGACCACCTCGGCCGCCGAGGCGTATCCGACGGAGAGGCTCTTGTTGTCGATGTACTCGGCGACGAAGGCTTCGATGCGGCGCGCCGCCTCGGCGCTGTCACGCGCGCCGGCGGTGGTCTTGCGGGCCAGCTTGACGATCTCGGCGTGGTCGCTCTGGAGAAAGCGCGTCGGCTTGACCGCTTCGAGCAGGTCGGGATCGCTGCCCTGGTAGGGGAACGTTCCGCCAGCGGGGGCCGGGACGGGCTTGACCACCAGGGCGATCTTGCCGTTGGGCAGGCGTTTGGCCTGCTGGTTGTCGGTCGAGGGGATCACGAAGTCGGCGCCCGGGCCCGGACTCAGCAGGTACGCGATCGCCGAGACCGAGGCGAGGTCGTGGATCGACTCGGGGCTCTTGACGAACATCTTGTCGATCAGGTCGAGAATCTCGTTGCCGCCCAGGGCGACCTCCCTGGTGCAGGAGACCATCTCGACCTGCATGCCGGCGATGGGCATAACGTTCTTGAGGGCCTGCATGTCGTCGTCGACGTAACTGATGCTGGTCATCTGCCCGGCCCCGGGGACATTCATGACCGTGGTCATCTCGGTGAGGGTGCGGACCCGGCCCAGCAGATCGACCTGCTTCCTGGGCCCGACCGTGACCCTGGCGTTAATCGCCTGCATGACGCCGGGACTGAAGATGGAGGCGGAATACTCGACGCCCTGTTTCAGGCCATGCTTGAGCGTGAGCAGGCGCAGGCCCTCGGCCATGACCGCCCCGGCGGGCCACTGGATCGTGCTTTTCTGCTCCATGCCCAGAGAGGCCGAGGTCACCTGCACGATGCCGTCGCTGCCCACGACGCCGGCGACCTTCATCACCATCGCGCCGAGATCCTGAACGGACTCGAAGCGCAGCGGCTTGCCGGCCGTGGTCTCGACGCTCGTTTCGGTCATCTTTACCGTTATCGGCATGCCCATCCGAGTGATGGTGATGCTCACCTCCTCGGTCGTGGTAACCTGGCCGTCGGCGACGGCGCGGGTGTGAATCCCGTAGCCGACCTTCTTGCCCTCCATGAAGACGGCGAGGTACTCTTTCTCCATTTCCGCCAGCGCGGGCGCACATAGAGCCAAAAGCAAATTCAGGGCAATCAAGTGCATTCTTGCAACCATCGTGATTCCTTCCCAAACAGGAATTCGTTGCGGCCGCTGCCGTCCGGTGTCCGGTTCAGTCGTTCCTGCCCTGTCGCAGCGCAGGCGGTTCGTTCCGCAACGGTCATTATACGGGCCCGCCCGCCGTTTTTCATCCGAAATCGCCGCCGGTGCCGATTAGAGAGGAGAGGACCGTGCCCGTATCGAGGACGCGGCCGTGATGTGGTTGCGGGTTTGCCGGGTCCGACGTACCATGGGCGCTTTGCCGAAGTTGGAGTTAGCCGCGCGATCGCGCACAGGATGTTCGATGATGACGCTTAAGCGACTTTTGGAACTCGTCGGCCGGGAGGCGGGCCCCGCCGTTCGCATCGACTCGCGCCGGGTCGAGGCGGGCGACGTGTTCGTGGCGATCCGGGGAACCGCCTGCGACGGGCACGATTTCATCGACCAGGCGCTGGCCCACGGCGCCAAATACGTCGTCTGCCAGGAGAATCACGAAGTGCCGGCGGCGACCGCCGGCCCGCTCCCATGGGAACGGATCGTGGTCAAGGACTCGACGCAGGCCGCTGGCGCGCTGGCCCAGGCGGCACGAGGCAACCCGGCGGCGCAACTGACGAACCTGGCGGTGACCGGCACGAACGGCAAGACGACCGTCGCGTTCCTCGTCCACGCCTGCCTGCGCCACGCCGGCGAAACCTGCGGCTTGATCGGAACGGTCGTCACCGATACGGGCGCAGGGATCACAGCCTCGACCCTGACCACACCCGATGCGATCACGATTGCCCGAGCGCAGCAGCAGATGGTGCAGGCCGGCGCGCGCTACATGGTCCTGGAGGCCAGCAGCCACGCCTTGCACCAGAACCGCCTGGCGGGAATCGACTTCGCCGCCGCGGCGTTCACCAATCTCTCGGGCGACCATCTCGATTATCACAAGACCGAAGAAGACTACCTGGCGGCCAAGACGCGGTTGTTCTCGGCGCTGGCGCCCGGCGCGACCGCCGTGCTGAACCAACAGGCGCCGCAGTCGCAATCCATCGCCCGCGCGACCCGGGCGCGCATCTGGTGGTACGCCGTCGACGAGCCGGCCGACCTCACCGCCCGGATCGAATCGATGACCGTGGAGGGAACGCGGTTCACGCTCGCCTGCGAGGGACAGGAGGCACAGGTCACGACGCCGCTTCCCGGTCGCTACAACGTCGCGAACCACCTGGCCGCGGCCGGGTTGTGCCTGGCCACCGGTTTCGACGTGGAGACCGTGGCCGCAGGACTCTCGTCGCTGCAAGCGATACCAGGCCGGCTGGAGAAAGTCGGCGATGGCGACCTCACGGTCATCGTCGATTACGCCCACACCGACGATGCGCTGGAGAAGGTGCTGGCGACGCTCGCGCCCCTGTGCCGGGGCCGGCTCACCGTCGTCTTCGGCTGCGGCGGCGACCGCGACAGGACCAAGCGGCCGCGCATGGCCCGCGCCGCCGAGAAGTGGGCCGACGCCGTCGTCGTCACCAGTGACAATCCGAGAACCGAGAATCCGCAGGCCATTATCAACGACATCATGGCCGGCTTCGCACAGCCCGACGCCGTCACCGTCGAGCCGGACCGCAAGAAAGCCATCGAACGCGCCATCGAACGTGCCCAGCCCGGCGACATCGTCCTCATCGCCGGCAAGGGACACGAAACCTACCAGATCATCGGAGACCGCACCATCGACTTCAGCGACAAAGACATCGCCCTGCAATCCCTGAAAGAACATCCCTGCAGCCGGCCGCGATAAGGCCGCCCATACAACGGGCACTGGCACACAGGGCGATTGGTGTATCCTGAGAAGAACAAGAAGCGCGGCATTATGCCAGAGGCCGGCGTATTTTTGTTCGGGCGGGTCGCAGGGGCCCCGGCGGGCGCGGATGGGCTGCGGGAGCCGGCTGATCTGCATGAACCGACCGGGGGAGCGGTTCGGCCATCCGTTTGTGTCCGGAGACCGCCTGATAGGAGGCGTTGGGAATGGCCTCCATGTGGGGCAGTGGCTCGTTGACGTGGGCGAATGCCGGCCGGGTCGTCGTGCGGCGGCCCGCATCGTCATGGCTGACCACGCGTACGAGGAGATGGCTGTCTGCGTCGATCCACCATTGACGGGAAGGTTCGTCGCCACCGGGGCGGGACTCGACCACGTGACAGCGGCGACCGTCGAAATTTACAGTCCCGCCATATTTCAGCTTCAACTGCGCGCAGACGGCCTCGGCGCTGCCGGAGCGCCAATCGAAGGGGTCCGCCGGCGTGCGTCCGGGGAGGCGTGGGAGCTTGATTTTCGGGCGCGACGCGCGTATACTTCGGCCTCAGCTTGCAGGAGTCTTACCCGTCTTTGCAGCCAGAGTACGCAGATTGCTGAAGAGTAGTATATGAAGAGCCTCACGGTCGAAGCCCTGGCCCGGATCGTTGGATCCGGGCGGTTCACGGATGTAGCCGCGCGTTTCACGGGCGTAAGTACCGATTCGCGCACGTTGCGGCCGGGGAGTTGCTTCTTCGCCATTGCCGGGGAGCAGTTCGATGGGCATGACTACATCGGTCGGGCCTTCGCCCGGGGGGCCGCCTGTGCCGTGGTGAGCCGGGACGCCGGCGAGATCGACACCGCCGGCAAGCCCGTCCTGAAAGTGCCCGATACCGTCACGGCGCTCGGCGATCTGGCCCGCGAGTACCGGCGCATGAATGCGTTCAAGGTCGTCGCCATTACCGGCTCGGTCGGCAAGACCACAACGCGGCAGATCGTCTTTCACGTCCTCAGCAAGAAGTTCCGGACCCGGCAGGCGCGGAAGAACTTCAACAACACGATCGGGCTGCCGCTGACGTTGCTGGACGCCGAGGGCGAGGATGAGATCATCGTCGCCGAGTTGGGGGCCAACCATCCCGGCGAGATCGCCTATCTGACGCGCATCGCGCGGCCGAACGTGGCTGTCGTGACCAACACGCATCCGGCCCACCTGGAAGGGTTCGGGACTCTGGAGACGATTGTCCGGGAGAAGGTCTCCATCGCCGAGGGCCTCTCCGACGAAGGGATGTTGATCGTCAACGCCGACATCGAGCCGCTGGCGGTGGCCGCCCGAAGGACGGGCAAGCCGCTGCGGACGTTCGGCACATCGGCCGATGCAGATTATCGAGTCGAGAATGTGGCGCACACGGGATTGAGCAGCACGTTCACCATCGGCGGACAGGCGATTCGCCTGCCGCTGCCCGGGCCGGGCAACGTGTACAATGCCCTGGTGGCCTGGGCCGTCTGCGACCGGTGGGGCGTAACGCTGGAACAGTTCGCGGCGGCCCTGAAGAGCCTTCCCAGCGTGGCTATGCGGGCCGAGCCCGTGCAGATCGCGGCGCTGACGGTAATCAACGACTGCTATAACGCCAATCCCGCCTCGATGAACAACGCGCTGGCGGTGCTGGGCAGCGTGCGCGGGGCCCAGGAATCGGCCGGCAGGCGCCGGCTGGTCTTCATCTGCGGCGAGATGGCCGAGTTAGGTCCGCAAACCGAGTTGTTGCACGCCGAACTGGGCAAGGCGGTGGCCCGCGCCGGCGTCGACGTGCTGCTGACCGTCGGCGAGCCGCCCAAGACCACCGCCCGACTCGCCCGGGAAACGGCGCGGCACAACTTGCAGACCTGCTGCTTCGACGATACGCCCGGCGTTTGCGACAATCTGGAGACGCTCATCGAAAAAGACGATATAATACTCGTCAAAGGTTCACGGACGGCACGGTTGGAGCGGGTCGTTGACAGGCTGCACGAGCTTTTCGCCGGGGCAGCGGGCCCGCACCGGATGCAAAAACTCCCGACGTCGCCAGAGCGGCGTTGACCGGACAATATCAGGGATCGAGAAACAGGATGATCTATCATCTGCTTCGGCACTTCAGCGACTTCTTTTCCGAGACGCTGCATTTCTACGCGTATCGGTACGTCCTGTTCCGCGCCGTGCTGGCGATCCTGACGAGCCTGGTGGTCTCGCTTCTGATCGGCCCGCACATCATCCGCTGGCTGATGCGCAAGAAGATCGGCGACCGGCCCGAGTTCCATCACGCAGCCCTCAACGAGTTGACCAAGGAAAAGGCCAACACGCCCACGATGGGCGGCCTGATCATCCTGTTCTCGGCGACCGTAACGACGCTGCTCTGGGCCCGGCTCAACAACCCGTTCGTGCAGAAGGCGCTGTTTGTGCTGCTGTGGTTCGGCGTTCTGGGCGGCATCGACGACTGGCTCAAGCTCACCGCTTCCTCACGCCAGCGCGGCCGTGACGGCCTCCTGGCCTGGGAAAAGCTCATCTTCCAGATTGCCGGGGCGGTGCTGATCGCCTCGTTTCTGTTCTTCGATTTCTCGGACTTAGCCGACGGGAAACTGTTCTGGCTGCCCTTCTACAAGAACGGCCTGCCCCTGGCCAACTGGACGTTCATCCTGATCGCCATTTTCTACATATCGGCCACGAGCAACGCGGTGAACCTGGCCGACGGCATGGACGGGCTGGCCGGCGGCTGCGTCGCCATGGTCAGCCTGGTCCTGGTCATCCTCTGCTACGTGGCCTCCGAGACGATGTCGCGCACGACGCCGGTGACGTGGGCCAGCTACCTGCTGCTGCCTCACATCCCGCAGGCCGGGGAGCTGAGCATCTTCTACTCGGCGATCCTGGGGGCCGTGCTCGGTTTTCTCTGGTACAACTGCTATCCGGCCCAGACCTTCATGGGCGACGTCGGCTCGCTGCCGCTCGGGGCGGCCATGGGATACGGGGCGCTCGTGACGCGCAACGAGATCCTGCTACTGATTATCGGCGGCGTCTTCGTCATCGAGCTGATGAGCGTCGTGCTCCAGGTCGGCTATTTCAAGTACACCGGCGGCAAGCGGCTCTTTCGCTGCGCCCCGCTGCACCACCATTTCCACTTAGCCGGCTGGAGCGAGCCCCAGGTCGTCGTGCGCTTCTGGTTGCTGGCCGCCGCCTTCGCCGCCCTGGCCCTGGCCACCATCAAACTGCGCTGACCGCTCGGCGTGTCAAGTGTCAAGAGTTGACCCCGCTCCACTCCCAAAGTACTTGATTGTGACGGTCAAACCACGTAGCCTATCGCAACAATGGGTCCCGAACCTGGGGGTCGATGAATGCCCAGGGGGCAAATTTCATAAACGTGGCGACCGGCCTGAAGGAGATGACGATTACGCATTTTGGCGAGCTATGCGCTCTGGCGACAGCCCTGGTCTGGGCCTTCTCCATTATCCTCTTCAAGAAGAGCGGGGAGTCCGTCCATCCGATTGCGTTGAATACGTTCAAGAGCACATTGGCCATGATGTTGCTGCTTCCCACGCTTCTGGTGTGGGGAGACTCTCTCCTTTACGCCGCTCCGGCCAAAGACTATGCGCTGCTTCTGCTCAGCGGTGCGATTGGGATCGCCGTGGCGGATTCCATGTTCTTCCATAGTCTGAACCTGCTGGGCGCCGGTTTGTCGGCCATCGTTGACTGCCTGTACAGTCCTTTTATCATTCTGCTGTCCGTCTCGTTTCTTGGCGAACGTCTGGGCTGGGTGCAGATCGCCGGCGTGTGCATGATCATCTCCGCCGTGCTGACGGCGACCGGCGCCAACGGTCGCGGAACCGTCGAGCGGCGCACGCTCGTGCGGGGCGCCGTCTGGGGCGCGCTGGCCATGGCCACGATGGCCGTCGGCATCGTGATGGTCAAACCCGTGCTCGACCGTTCGCCCCTGTTATGGGCCACGGAGATCCGCCTCATCGGCGGCTGCCTGGGCCTGTACGTTCAGCTCTTCTTTCACAAGCGCAGCGGCCCCATCTTGAGATCGCTCTTGACGACTGCGAGTTGGAAGTACACGGTTCTGGGTTCCTTCCTGGGCGCCTACGTCGCCATGGTCCTGTGGATCGGAGGCATGAAATACACCCAGGCCTCCACCGCCGCCGCCTTGAACCAGACCAGCAACGTATTCGTCTTTCTGTTCGCCGCCCTGTTTCTCAAAGAGAAGATCACCCTGCTGCGACTCGCAGCGATTTTCACCGCCGTGATCGGTGTCTTCCTGGTGACGTTCGGATAACCTCCAATTGCCGCCGCGAGGAGTAAAGGAGGCTCCTTGTCCCGGTATCAATGTATACAACCAGGACAAGGAGACCGGTCGTGAGAACGTAGTATACTTCGGATCCTTTGGCTTTTCAAGCGTCAAAAGGATCAAAACTCGGGCCACCAAGGGCCAAGGGGGTCAGGGCTTGACACATGACAGATTGAACTGGTGTTCGTTAGGGTTCTGCGGGGGTCCGGGATCGGGGTTCGACGAAGTGGCTTTGAGCCTCTTGAGCCTGGCGGCCAGCGCACGGGCGTTTGCCGCACGAGGCTCCGGGCGTTGCCGCACGCGATGGACGCCGCTGCCGTCGGCGCCGCTCTTTTCACTTGACATCTGTACGCGTCCCGTTGTATGATAGGCGTCTGGTGACCTAATGGGTGGCTGTTAACGGAGCAGCGCCCGCTGATCCGTGGAAAGGAATCCCGGGGTTCACGACACGTCATCTGCGCGGCCCAACGGCAGCGCCGGACCAGGGGACGGAGAAAATGACAAGGAAGATGAGGGAAGGATCACTGACTCTGGAAGCGCCTCAGGAAGAACCACATCTATTGGCTGAGCCTCCCGGCCAGAGTTTCGACTGGGTGGATTTCCGTTGCCGGTGCCCGAGTTGCGGTGCGGCGGTGGACGGCTTCCGGACGAAGGATTTTTGCCGCCAGTTGGATACGGTGGACTACCGCACCGCCTATCACTTTTACGCCGTATGCGAGTGTGGTCTCTGGATCGACTTCATCCGCAGGAATGCCCGGGGCATCGGAGACTTCGAGATGCGCTCGGAACCGATGTGACCGATACAGCGCCGCGTTTACGGCAGGCCGGCTGAACCCGAGACTGTGCCCGGTATCATGACGGGGCGGTGCTTTCGATAGGGTTCTGCCAGGGGAATGTCGATCGTCAGGTCCCAGAGACTGGTATCCATTTGGCGCATGGCGAGAACCGAAGTGATCCAGGAATGAATCCACCCGGTCATGGTGCACCAGGCGCCCCAGCCGGCATCGGCGTCGCTGCCCCAGGGCTCCCAGCGGCGAAAATCGAAGGCCCGAAACCAGGTCCCGTTCAATTCCGGATGCGCGTCGGAGCGCACCTGGATGCGACAGAGGAACTCGGCGAGTTTGTCTTCGGCTTCGAGGTAGAGCGCTTCGCCGGTGGCGGCGCCGGCCTCGTGCAGGCCCAGGAAGGCGAAGTTCGTGGTGTAGAGCAGATCGCACACGGGGTCGCCGTTTTGCTGGATCAGGGATGCCTCGTTGCCGCCGTAGTCTTGGTTGGACTTCGGAGGCGGGTACGCCCCCTTTCCCGGCCGGCCTAATTGCTCCCGGATGGCGCCGCACGGCTGCTGCAGGGCGAGCAGATCGACGGCGATTCGCCTGAGCCATCGACGATGCTGCGGAGTGTCGTCCACGCGGACCAGCCAGGCCAGCGGCAGAAGCATGCGCGCCTTTTCCTGGGTCATGCCGTTGGTCCAGCTCCAGTTGTCGGGGTAGTTCTCCATGGTCCGGCGAATCGCTTTTTCGGTGCGGGCATAGAACAGCTCGTCGCCGGTATGGTGATAGGCCCAGAGGAAGCAGGCCCAGAGATAGGCCTGGTAATGCGGTGAGAGATGGACCGTCTCCGCTTTGAAATACGGTTCCCAGCCGTTTTCGGTGAGAGGTCCGACGTCGATGCGGCCGGGCCGAAAGCCCGGGACGCCGGTGGTGCGGAGGTTCGCCAGCAGACACAGGGCGACCGCCTCGTTCCAGCGGTCGCTGCCGACAACGGCCGCCGTCGCCAGGATGCCCATCATCTGGCGGGCATTGTCGTCTCCGTAGTTGGCCTTGAGCCAGGCCGGATCGTCGATGCCCCAGGCGATAAGACCGTAGGCGCCGTGGCTGGGATCGCCGCGTGCGCCCTTGCGTGCCTCGGAGTCGAAGACATAGAAGTCGAGAATATTGCCGGCGACCTGGAGCTTTTCCTTGTCGCCGTCGAGCCTGCCCGCGAGGGCAAGAGTCATGGCCGCTTCGCAGTTGTTGTCGCCCCGGCGTACAGCGTTCCGCGCCTGACGGCCGTCGTGCGAGATGCCCGACATGTAGCCCTGGAGGATGCCGAAGGACCCGTCGCCGACCGGCTCGCCGGATGAGGGGGCCGGCAGAACGCCTTGCTGTTTCATCGCCGTTTTCACTTGCTCATCCTGCCCGGCGGTCGGCAGCAGTTTGGATCGGTGATACCACTGCCCCGCACGGCGCACGGCCCGCTTCTCGACGTCTCCCGGCAGGGCCGCATCCCGTTGATACGTCGGGCGCACTGTGGCAGTCCAGCGCAGTTCGGGCACGGGACGGCCGCGACAGAGCCACCGGAGAATTCCCTGCCACATGCCCTCGACCGCATCGACGGGGCTATAGCGACCCGTGACAAAATGGCTGAGCTTCGTGGTGGCGATCAGCATCGTGCCGTCGGCGTGCTCGAAAAGAAGAGGATGCGTCTGCTCGGGCAGCCCGTAGACGGCGGTATCGAAGCCGGCCACTCGCGCCGCGACCAGATGCGCCTCCGCAGCGTCAACCGGTGCGACGTGTTTGCCGTTGATGGACAAAATGCGCGACGCACCGAGCTTCGGGCCGAAGAAATCCGAAGTTACCACCGCACGCTCGATTTTAAGACGGACGGGCGGAGCCACCTCCAGGCCGGGCAACCGGGCGGGATACTCGATATAGAGGCGAAGCTTCTTCTTTCGCGCCCGCTCGAACTGCGCCGCGGTTATTTCCGTCATTTCGTCCGGATACCCGTCGGCCAGGACCAGGAGTGGCGCTCCCTGCGGGATGCCCGCCAGAGCGGCCGAGAGATGATCGAAGCGCACGCAGTCGAAACCGTTGTCCTTGAGGATTTGATACAGGTCGTTGTCCGCTCGGCAGCAGAGGTAGAACTTGCAATCGACGGAAGACGCATCGGCGCTTCCGCCGGACTGTGCGGGGCAGACAACCATAAGTGACAGACAGCAAATCGTGACAAACTGCAACATAACCACCTCAAAAGAAGATGCAGAGGGTAAATTGCCTGAGGGTCTTCGTTCAATCGTCCGGGGACATCTTGCGGGGCTTTACCTCATGAGACGCTGCATATGCATATCGAGCCTGTAGCGGTCCCGCGGTGTCAAGTTCTTGTTCTGCGATCCCCTACGGTAGACGCTGAGGGCCTCGCCCACTTTGCCCTGCTTTTCGAGAACCTCGCCCAGCAGCAGGTAGGCGTCGGGATAGGCCGTCGCAGCGTTGACCATCTTGCGCAGGACGCGAATCGCCTGTTCCACTTGCCCGTTTTGCCTCAGGAAGAAGGCGTAGGTGTAGCCATACCTTCCCTCGTTGGGCCGCAGCTCGTAGGCCTTGCGGCACCAGGTGAGACACTCCTTCGGCTTGGATTCAGAGAGCAGAACGCCGAGGTTGTAAGCGGCGGCCGCCGCATTCGGGTCGGCTTTCAGCGCATCGCGAAAAGCCCCTTCCGCCTCCCGGGGGCGCTTCAACTCGCCCAGGAGCATGCCGAGGTTCAAGTGAACCGCCGCGTTGTTCGGATCGAGAGCGAGAGCCTTGCGGAACGACGCCTCGGCCTTGTCGTTCTGACCGCGGGCATTGTAGGCGAACGCCGCATTCACATAAGGCGGCACGAAATCCGGGCGCAGCTTGATGGCCCTCTCGTACGAGGCCAAAGCTTTTACATGGTCCTGGCGCTGCATGTGAACGTTGCCCAGGTTGAAGTGAGAGGAGTAGTCGTCCGGTGCGGCCTTCAGCGACTCGATGAGCTCGGCGGTGGCGCGTCGGAGTTGGTTCCGGTGTTCGTCGGCGAGCTGTTCGGGGGGGATAGCCGCCAGAGCCGCCGCCGCTCGGACGCGGACGAGACGATACTCGTCGTCGGTAGCCGCCAGCAACGCCGGGAAAGACTCGGCGGTGAGGTATCCGTGCAGGGTCTGGGCCGCGGCGGCCCGCACCAGCGGGGAGCGATCCTTTTCGAGAGCCTTGACCACCGCCGGCCATTTCTTCTCCGATTCGCAGCCGGCCAGCAGGCGGAGCAGCGATGTCGCGAAGACTTCGTCACGATCCTTCGAGCCGATGTACGTCAAGATGGCGTCCAGGCGGCTCCAATCGCCCCGGCGCGCGGCATCCACGAGACTGGCCCGCTCCAGGATGGGCTTCTGGTAGTCCTGCTCGTGCCACTGCCGAACGTACCCGTCGGCCCAGCTCGGGTCCTGGTCGTCGTGACAGATGTTGCACGCGTTGGGGGACTTGAACTTGAGGGTCGCCGCCGGCGTGGGCGGGCGCATGGAATGGTCGCTGCGCGTCATCCTGGCGAAGTCCGTCATCGGCATGTGACAGGCGATGCACCGGCTGCCCGTGCCGTCGGCCTCGTGGTGCGAGTGGGCCGCGACGTTCTCTACCCGCTCGCGGTGGCAGGGCAGGCAGGCGGCGTTCGGCTGCTCTGCGTTCTTGAAACGATACCGCCCGCTGGAAGTATGGCAGTGCGCGCAGTCGAGCTTGCCGCTCTTGACGCACGGGCTCATGCGCCACGTGGTCATCGTGTAGTTCTCGCCCAGATCGCGTCCGTCCGGATAGAAATCCGAATGGTCCAGCGTGATCAGATCGAAATGGTCGAAGAAGCGCTGCCCGGGCTTGAACGAGCCGGTGATCGGGCTCAGCTTGGCGTGACAGGCATTGCACATCGAGTTGATCTGATCGGCCGAGAAGGTCTTGGTGACGATGATCTTCAGATCGTTAGGCTCCTGCCCCTCGGGCGTCGCCTGGCACACGCGCACGTGCTCGGCGCCGGAACCGTGACAGGCCTCGCAGTTGATTCCCGGCTCGGCCCACGTTGTGTGATAGGTGTCGCTCTTCAGATCGTAGTTGCTGGACAACTGGCTGACGTGACAACCGTAGCAGGACGTGTTGAACGTGTACATCGGGTCGGTCCAGTGCACGGGCTCGTCGGTCTCGGTTCCCGGAAAATGGCGCACCCCGCTGGCGGCGGTATCGAACCACTCCCCGGTGCGGACGTCGTACGCCACGGGAAGGGTCTGAAGGCGTCCTCCCTGCATCGGCGTCAGGAAGTAATACACGTTCTTGCCCCCCATCACGTGGACGAGGGGATAGCGTTTGGGACCTTTCGGGCCCTTTTCGCGGACCCATCCGCTCTCTCCGTCGATGATGGCACGGTATTCATAGGCCCCGATGCGTATGGGCTCGGTCTGGGCCGTGAGATTCGCACGCGCGAATTCGGTCGTGAACGGCTGCATCGCCAGGCCGTGATGCGAAGACGCCCACAACTCGTAGAATCGCTCGTGGCACTGACGGCAACTGACCGACCCCGCGTACTCGGCCCGATTCGCTGCGGCCGGACCCACTTCGCCGGCCACACACGGACGAACCAACAGCAACTCCGCCCCCGCCGAGAACCATAAGAACACCCCGGCAAGACCGACAGCCGCCACTTGGCCCCATCTTCTCATACGCAGAACCTTCCTTCCCTCTCCCCCGCTCCGATTCTACAAAACAACCCTACCCGCGCCGAGAACATCAACCGAATTTGACAAAACGCTCCTCCGCCTCGCTGACCCAAGAGAAAGCGGTCAGAAGCACCGCTTTCACTCAACTTGGTTCCCCCATGTGTCATCCTGAGCCGCAGGCGAAGGATCTGGCCTGAGAATGGGGAGTTTCTTCCGTCCGCAGGTGAGATCCTTCACTGCGCTACGCTTCGTTCAGGGCTTGCCCTGAGCGCGAGCGAAGGGATGACAAAGCGCGCAAACAGTAATCACAATTCGCATCACTCATACCAGTCCTTGCTGAGATCATCCCACTGCGGGTTGGCAGATGCGATAAGGTCGAGTTTCTACGATAATTCCTATTCTTCGGCCAGATCCTTCGCTGACGCTCAGGATGACAGTCTCACGGTATCAGTGCTGATCTCCCGGCACGATCCGCGGTCCCGTAAATAGTGTAGCCAACTGAGTCCCGATGCGAAATAAAGTTTTCCGGTCCACGCCGTTACGCGTGCCTCCCGTGCATCATCCGCTGTGATTCCCATCTACGGAGCATATTTGTGTTCTTGGGGGGATTTTGTTATGGTGTGGGTTTTGGGTTGGGTTAGGAGTGACCGAGTTGGGTATGACGCTGGCTTACAAGATATTGGGTTCGCATCTGGTCGAGGGGCGGCTCTCGGCGGGGGAGGCGATTGCGATACGGATCGATCAGACGCTGACGCAGGACGCCACGGGCACGACGGCGTTTCTGCTGTACGAGTCGATGGGCGTCGGGGCGGTCAAGACCGATCTTTCGGTCAGCTACATCGACCACAACATGGCGGGCTTCGGCCCGGAGAATCACAACGACCATCTATACCTCCAGACGGTCGCGGCCAGGAGCGGCGTCCACCACTCCCGGGCGGGCAACGGGATCTGCCACCAGGTGCACTTGGAGCGGTTCGGCAAGCCCGGCGCGACGCTCTTAGGCAGCGACTCGCACACGCCCACCGGCGGCGGCATCGGCATGATCGCCATCGGCGCCGGCGGGCTCGACGTGGCGGTGGCCATGGCGGGCGGGCCGTTCTACCTGCAATGCCCGAAGGTGCTGGGCGTCAAGCTCACGGGCAAGCTGCCCGACTGGGTCGCGGCCAAGGACGTTATCCTCAAGCTGCTCAGCATCCTCACCACCAAGGGCAACGTGGGCTGGGTGGTCGAGTATTTCGGCGCCGGGGTCGAGACGTTGACCGTCCCGCAGCGGGCGACGATCACCAACATGGGCGCCGAGCTGGGCGTGACGACGAGCCTGTTCCCCAGCGACGAGCAGACGCGCCTGTTCCTGGCCGCCCAGCAGCGGGAGGCCGATTACCAGCCGCTGGCCGCCGACGGGGACGCACAGTCCGACCGGGTCATCGAGATCGACCTTTCGCAGCTCGAGCCGATGGCGGCCTGTCCCTCTTCCCCCGACAACGTCAAGACCATCGGCGAAATCGCGGGCACGAAGACGAATCAAATCGCGGTCGGCAGTTGCACGAACTCCAGCTACGCCGACCTGATGATGGTCGCGCAGGTGCTCAAAGGCCGGCGGATCGACCCGATGGTGGAATTCGCCATCGCGCCGGGCAGCCGGGAAGTGCTCAACATGCTGGCGGCCAACGGGGCCTTGGCCGATCTGATCTCGGCCGGAGCGCGGATCCTCGAATCGGGCTGCGGCCCGTGCATCGGGCAGGGCTTCTCGCCCGCCAACGGGACCGTGAGCCTGCGCACGTTCAACCGCAACTTCGCCGGACGCAGCGGTGTCAAAGGCGATCAGGTCTACCTGGTCAGCCCGGAAACGGCGGTCGCCGCCGGCCTGACCGGCTGCATCACCGACCCGCGCGAGCTGTCGGCGAGCAAGGGCATCGAATACCCGCACATTGAGATGCCCGCGCAATTCCACATCGACGACAGCATGATCGAGACACCACCGGCCGAGGAAGAGGCCGCGAAGACCGAGGTCCTGCGCGGCCCGACCATCGTGGTCCCCGAGACGCCGCCGGCGCTGCCCGAGAAGCTGTCCGGAAAGGTGCTGCTCAAATGCGGCGACAAGATCACGACCGACCACATCATGCCGGCCGGAACGTTCTTGAAGCTTCGCTCGAACGTTCCCGAGTACGCCAAGGTGGTGTTCAACTGCTTCAACGAGCCGGGCGAGCCGACGTTCGCCGAGCGGGCTCTCGAGCTCAAAGCCAGGAACGTCGCAGGCATCATCGTCGCCTCCGAAAGCTACGGGCAGGGCTCCTCGCGCGAGCATGCGGCCCTGTGCCCGATGTACCTCGGCATCCGCGCGGTGATCGCCAAGAGCATCGAGCGCATCCACCGGGCGAACCTGATCAACTTTTGCATCGTGCCCATCCAGTTCGCCGACCCGGCCGACTACGACCGGATCGAGGCCGGCGACGAGGTGGTCATCGACGGCCTGCTCGAAGCGATCCGCAGCAGCGACCGCGTCACGATCCGCAAGGTCGACGGCTCGCTCGAATTCGCCGGCAAGCTGGAGCTGTCGAAGCGGGACCGCGACATCCTGCTCTCCGCGGGCCTGCTGAATTACACGCGCAGGAAGGCCCATGAATAAGAAAATGGTTTGCGTGTTTGGAACGGGCCGGGCCCGGGAAGGCGAGCCCGCCTACGTTCTGGCTGAAGGGGTGGGTCGCGCGCTGGCTGAGGCGGGCTTTATCATCGCCAACGGGGGCTACGGCGGCACCATGCGGGCCAGCGCCAAAGGCGCCGCCGAGGCGGGCGGAACCGTCGTCGGCGTGACGTGCTCGGCGTTCGGCGGCAGCGCCAACGAATACGTGACCCGCGAGGTCAGAACCGACTCGCTCGAAGAACGGCTCAAAAACCTCATCAAGGCCGGCGACGCCTACGTCGTTCTGCCCGGCGGGACCGGCACCCTGCTGGAATTGGCGACGGTCTGGGAGCTGGAAAACAAAGGCTTCCTCGACCGGGGCAAACCGATTATCTTAGTGGGTGGTTTCTGGAGGCCGCTGGTCGATCTGGTTGCGACCGACGATCCGTGGTGTTCCAGGAGCGTTGTCTGGGCCGAGGGGCCGGAGCAGGTGGTCCAGCGAATCAAAGAGAATCTGGGAATGTGAGTTGAGGCGGCCCGCGTGAAAACGAAACCGATTCGATTGGTGGCTGGCGCAGTGATGGTGGCGCTGTTGTTAGCTTCGGCCGGCGTTGCCGCGAGGCGAGGCGCGCCGAAGGTCCTGCGCGAAGGGATCGTGCTCGAAAGCGTCGACGGGAACCTCATCGGCCCGGACGCGAACGATACCTGGTATTTCGAGCTGAGCGCGGACGCCAACAGCGTGGAAGGCAAGATCGCGGCCGGAACGCGCTTCGAGCTGTTGCCTTCGGTACGACTGGAAACTCTGATCGCCGATGTCAACGACCGGCTGGACTCAACCTACCGGCTCACCGCCACGGTGACGCGCTTCAAGGGGCGGAATTTCCTGTTTCCCTCGTACTATCTGCCGCTGAGCAAGCTCAAGAGCGACGAAGCGCAGCCGGCCGAGCCGAACCAGCCGAAGGCGCAGGTACCGGGCGCCGAGCGCTCCGGCGCCGAGCTGGCGATCCCGCCGGACGTTCTGGAGAAGCTCCAGGGCCGAGCCGTGCCTGCGGTACGACGCGGGACGCCGACGGACCCGAACGCCGCGCCGCAACGAAAGAAGCTCGGCCGCGTCATGGTCAACTGGGTGGGCGTGATCACCGCCTCCAATCACCGTCCCGTGTTTCTCCCCTACGGCTTCGGCTGGAACGTCGGCGAGGTCTACTACAAGCTGCTTCCCTGCAAGACGCTGGAGCAGGTGTTGCAGAAGCAGGAGGCCGCCGTCGAGCCTCTCCGCTTCAATGTCGTCGGGCTGGTCACCGAATTCAAAGGCAAGAAATACCTCCTGCTGCAACGGGCCATACGCGTGTACAGCCACGGGAATTTCAGCCCGTAGGCGCCGCGCCCGGCGATGCCGCCGTTTTTCTTCTTGATATTGGGTGTTTGATTCTTGATGAGCGCCGAACTGAACGATCTTGTCTTAGTCTCGTCGGAACCTGGTTTCGAGGCGGCTCTCGCGAAGCTGCGCTCGGAGATGCTGTTGGCAGCGCGGATGGCGGGCTACGACAGCGAGCAGAATCGCACCGTCGCGGCGGTTCTCTGCGACGTCGCCGAGCGGGGCGATGCGGCCGTGGCTGAATACACGAGCAAGTTCGACAGCGTCAATATCGAGCCGGGGCGGTTCCGCATCAGCGTCGAAGAGCTGGCCGGCGCCCACGAGGCGATGGACGCCGAGCTGCTGGCCGCACTGCGGAAGGCAATCGACAATGTCCGCTCGTATCAATCGAAGATCTTCATCGGCAATCAATCGCAGTTCTCGGCGGGGACGGGGATCAAGTACACACCGATTCGACGCGCCGGTGTCTGCGTGCCCGGTGCGGCGGCGCCGCTGCCGTCCACCGTGATTATGACCGTGGTTCCCGCACAGGTTGCGGGTGTGAAGGAAATTGCCGTCGTCTCACCCCCGCGTTGCGAAGGGAGCATCCATCCGGTGATCCTGGCGGTCTGTCAGGAGCTGGGCGTGAAGGAGGTCTACCGCATCGGTGGCGTGCAGGCGGTCGGGGCGCTGGCCTACGGGACCCAGAGCATCGCCAAAGTGGACAAGATCGTCGGGCCCGGAAACTCCTGGGTCCAGGCGGCCAAGAACAACGTGGCGGGTGATTGCGTCGGGATCGATTCGATCGCGGGTCCGAGCGAGGTCTTCATCATCGCCGGGGCCGAGGCGAATCCGGCGTGGGTGGCCGCCGACATGCTCAGCCAGGCCGAGCACGCCGCCGACAGCAGCGCGATCGTCGCGACCGATTCGGAACCGCTGGCCCGCGCTATTCTGGAGCAGTTGACGGTGCAGTTGAACGTGCTGCCGCGCGGCGCCGAGGCGGCCGAGTCTCTGCGCCGGTTCAGCCGGATCATCGTCGTCGAAAACATGCAGGCCGCAATCGAGCTGGCTGACGAGTTCGCCTCGGAGCATCTGGAGATTCAGTGCGGCCACAGAAGCAGAGAAGTCGCCGAGCAGATCCGCAACGCCGGCGCGATCTTCATCGGTCCGCACACGCCCGTGGCGGTCGGCGACTACTGGGCCGGCCCCAGCCACACCCTGCCGACCGGCGCCCGCGCGACCTTCTCCAGCGCGCTGACCAGCAACGACTTCGTCAAGTCCATCAGCCTGATCGAATACAGCGCCGAGCAGCTCGCCGCCGCGGCCGACGACATCGTTCGCCTGGCGCAGATCGAGGGCCTCGACGCCCACGCTCGAAGCGTCGATATCCGCCGACAGCAGTAGACGCGCTACAGTCCCCAATCGAGCCGGTCGCCATGGCGCCAGTAGAATCGGCCCAGGACGTGCGCGAAGACGAAGGGGACATACGTCGTGATCACCAGGCCCACAGCGACCAGCCAGAGAGATGTCTGCTGCCCTTCCTCGGGGCGTGCGAGGTAGCCGGGGATGATCCAGAACAGAGCGACCAGGAGCGCCGTGAGGACCAGCAGGCCCAGGTAGCCGAAAAACGTGCGGAAGATCGAGACGAGCAGAAAGAACGGGTTGAGAGCGGAGGACGAATCGAGGATCACCATCGCCAGCAGGCCTATGGGGAAGAAGACGATCGCCCAGGCGAGCAGGCCCCAGAAGATCGCGTCGATTCTTCCCAGGAAGCCGCCGTAGATGACCGCAGGCAGGACGTAGACGATGTAGACGGCCGCCAGATACATCACGCGGGACCCCATCTCTCGGAAGCCGACGAGCCCTCCGAAAGCCACGGGCGCGCGGGTGCCGCCCCTGGCGCTGTCGTAGACACACTCGGCGAAATACCAGCCCGCATACAGACCGATACACAAACCAATAAGGAAAAAGGGCAAGCCTAGCAGTGGCACGCCGAAGGGAAACAATCGTTGGATAAGATGGGTCAACAGGGGAAAGCCGCCAATGACGGCGATGGCGACCAGCCCGGCGCCGCTGGTCGGATACAGGAGGATGTCGAGAGGGGCGGGAAATCGTCGCTCGCCCGTATGTTCGGTTTGCGTCTCGATGCCAAGCGATGCGGCCAGTGCCCGTTCCTGCTCGCGCGCATTGGCGTCCCCGGGCGCCGTCTGACGGTGGGCGGGAAGATCCAGCAGCGCTCCTTCCAGCGGTTTGGGCGGCTCGATCAGTCTGAGCTCACCTTCCTCACCGTCGAGCGGTTCGGGGGGCGCAGGCTGGGGAATGGTGATCGCAGCCTTACAGCGGGGACAGCGGCTCTGCCGGCCCGCGTGACTCTCGGCGATCCGGAGCTTCTGACTGCAATGCTGGCAACGGAACTCGATCATGAACGTACCGTGTTTCCCATTTCGTGTGTTGCCTCCGCGCATGACGCACGGCGCATCACACGCAAGGATCAGGACGCTGCGAGCTTCGCCTTGATCAACTCGGCGGCCTTGCTGAGGGCCTCGTCGATCTTGGCGGGGTTCTTGCCGCCGGCCTGGGCCATCTGGGGCCGGCCGCCGCCACCGCCATCGACGATCGGGGCGATCTGTTTGACCACGTCGCCAGCCTTGAGGCCCTTCTTGATCAGATCGTCCGTGACGCCTGCCAGCAGGACGACCTTCCCGTCATCGTCGAAACCCAGGGCGACCGCCGCCGAGCCGGCCTTCTTCTTGAGCATGTCCACCGCTTCGCGGGCGCGCTCTATAGAAGTAGACGAAAGCCGGCCGACGATAATCGACGATTCTCCGATTTTCTCGCTGGCTTCCAGCAAGTCTCTCGCTTCGCCCATGGTATCGGGTCCGCCCGTCCTGGCGGCGTTCTTGAGCTCTTTGGCCAGCTTCTTGTTGTCCTCCAGGAGTTGAGAAACGCGTTCGACGAGCTTCTCCGCCGGCGTCTGGAGCAGGGCCGAGAGCCGGTCCGTGACGTCGCTGGCCTTTTCGAGATAGGCGTTCAGTCCGGCGCCCGTCAGGGCGGTGATACGCCGCACGCCGGCGGAGATGCTCTCTTCCTTGACGATCTTGAAACCGCCGATGGCCCCCAGGCGGTCCACGTGCGTGCCCCCGCAGAACTCCCGGCTGAAGGCTTCGTCGATCTCGCTCTCGCCGGCGGCGCCGACCGCGACCACGCGCACGTCGTCGCCGTATTTTTCTCCGAACAAGGCCATCGCTCCGAGCTTCTGGGCTTCGTCCTTGGGCATGACCTTCCAGGTCACCGGCGCATCGGAGGCGATCTTCTCACGGACGAGCGTCTCGACCCTGGCCAGCTCTTTCTGCGTGGGGGCCTTGGGATAGGTGAAGTCGAACCGGAGATACTCAGGACCGACGTAGCTGCCCTGCTGCGAGACGGACTTGCCCAGCACTTCCTGAAGCGCCCACTGGAGCAGGTGCGTGGCGGTGTGATTCTTCTTGGTCGCGTTGCGGTCCCGGCTCACGATGACCTTGACCGGCTGGGGGGCGCCGAACGAGCCTTTGGCGATCCTGCCTCGATGGACGACGCAGTTGGCGATTCGCATGGTGGTCTCGACGACGAACTCGCTGTCGTCGGCTGTGATCGTGCCGCAATCACCAACCTGACCACCCGCCTCGGCGTAAAAACAGGTCGTATCGAGAATCAAGCCGACTTCGACGTCGGCGGGCACTTGCCCTTCCTTCTTGAAGCCGTCCGGATCGATCCAGCCGAGCAGCGTGCTCTCGCAACTGTCGGCGTCATACTTGGGTTGATCGTCGGTCGTCGGCAGGTCGCTGTCGGTGAGGTTGGCCAGCAAGGCGTCGCTTTTTTTGGCGGCCCGGGCCCGCTCGCGCTGCTGGTCCATCAGCTCGGCGAACCGGTCGGTATCGACGGTCAGGCCGCGCTCCTGGGCCATCAGTTGCGTCAGGTCGAGCGGGAAGCCATACGTGTCGTAGAGCTGGAAGGCGTCGTCGCCCGGGATGGTCTTGCCTGTGGCTTCGGCCGCGCGGTCTGCGGCGCCGCGGAAGATCTCCAGCCCCCGGTCCAGCGTTCGACCGAAGCTGGCCTCCTCGGCCTCCACGACCGTCGAAACGTGTTCGGCCCGGTCCTTGATCTCGGGGAAGGCCTCGCCCAGGACCTCGATCACCGTGGGGATGAGCTTGTACAGGAAGGGCTCGCGCATATCGAGCTCCCGGCCGAAGCGCGACGCCCGGCGCAGGATGCGGCGGATGACGTAACCCCGCCCATCGTTCGACGGCGTCGCGCCGTCGGTGATGGCGAAGACGAGCGTGCGAATGTGGTCGGCGATGACGCGAAAGGCGTTGTCGGTCTTGTTGCCGAGTTGGGCGCTGTACGCGTGTCCGGTCAACTCACTCGTGCGCCGGATGATCGGCATAAACAGGTCGGTGTCATAATTGCTGCGCTTGTTCTGCAGGACGGCCACGATGCGTTCCAGCCCGGCGCCGGTGTCCACGCCGTGCGCCGCCAGCGGGACGAGCCGGCCCGAAGGCTGGCGGTTGTACTGGATGAACACCAGGTTCCACAGCTCGATGAACCGGGCGCAGTCGCCGTTGACGCGGCACTCATGCCCGGGCACGCCCTTCATGTCGCACGCTTCCGGGCCGAGGTCGATGTGAATCTCGCTGCACGGACCGCACGGGCCGACGTCGCCCATCTCCCAGAAGTTGTCCTTCTTGCCGAATCCCAGCACCCGCTCGGGCGCAATGGGCGTGACTTTCGTCCAGAGCCGCGCGGCCTCGTCGTCGGCGGGCAGTCCGTCCTTCTCGTCGCCGGCGAAGACCGACGCCCAGAGCTGATCGGGATCGATGCCCCAGACCTTCGTGAACAGCTCCCAGGCCCACTCGATCGCCTCGGCCTTGAAGTAATCGCCGAACGACCAGTTGCCCAGCATCTCGAAGAAGGTGTGGTGGTACGTGTCCTTACCGACTTCTTCGAGGTCGTTGTGCTTGCCGCTGACGCGGAGGCATTTCTGGCTGTTGACCGCCCGCGGCCACTGCGGCGGCGTCAATCCCACGAAGATGTCCTTGAACTGGTTCATCCCGGCGTTGGTGAACAGCAGCGTCTCGTCGCCGTGTGGGACGATCGGGGAGCTGGGGACGAACGTATGACCTTTTGCCAGGAAGAAGTCGATGAAGCTCTGTCGAATTTCAAGGGCGGTTAACACGATCTCTGTACCTCTTGTCAGGTTCCCTGTAGCGTATCAATCCCTGGTATACGAAAAGCCATCCGTGTTGAAAAAGCGTTCTCTTGCCGTTGGTTTTCATCGTTTGACGACGACCGGCTGGGTCCAGGCGGATTCGCATTCGTCCGGGACGTGCGAGCTGGCGTTCTTGCGCGAGGAGATCACCTTGGCGCGGACGTAGATCTCGTCGCCCCGGAGGGTATAGCGGGCAGTCGTTCCCGCTGCCTCAGCCAGCACGGCCCCTATCTCTCTGCTGTATCTGCGCGTCGTGCGGATCTCATTGCCTTCGGCGTCCGTGACAGGGCGGCCTGCTCGGTCGTAGCCGCGCCGCGTGCCAAGGAACCGCGTGGTGTAGGTCACGCCGGGCTCCGGTTCGACGCGCACGGTCAACGTATCGTTCTCGAAGGCGATCTTGGCGAGGGTCACGCCGGTGGAGCAGTAGAAATCGCCTGCGTTCATGGCCTCGATCAGGAGGAAGCGGTCCGGCTCTTCGAAGAGACAGCGATACTCCGAAAGCGGTTTCAGCCGCACCAGAGTCTGGTCCTTTTCGTCTTTGCGAGTCTCGACCCACTGTTGGCCGAATTGGCCCAGATATCTCTCAAAGGCGGCCCGTCGCTTGTCCGTCACCACCATCCAGCGCTGTCCCCGGGACAGGCAGTTGTGATCGGACAACGCCAGAAAGTGATACCCGTGCTCCTTGTACCAGCGCACGACCATCTCGGGGAAATCGTCGCCGTCGCTCCAGAAGGTGTGGGTGTGCAGGTTGCCCTTCCACCAGCGCAGGGCCGCCTCGTCCGCCCCGGCCGGGACCGCGTTCATCACGGCCAGACAGATCAACAACAGCGCCCACATCAGGGCTCTTCTCGACGGCTTGTGCAATGGGTTCATTCTTCTTCCCTCATTCCTGTTCCGCGCCTGCGGGCGCTTCGGCTTCGAGCAGTCCCTTGGCCACGAGAATCTTGTTCTTGATCTCGGCGGTGAGCTCCGGATTCTCCTGCAGGTACGTCTTGGCGTTTTCGCGTCCCTGGCCGAGGCGGATGTCGCCGTAGTTGAGCCAGGCGCCGCTGCGATCGACGACCTCGGCGGCCAGACCCAGATCGAGCAGGTCGCCCTCGTAGCTGATGCCGCTGTCGAACATGATATCGAATTCCGTGTCGCGGAACGGCGGAGCGATCTTGTTCTTGACCACGCGGGCCCGGACCCGCGAGCCGATGGCTCCCTTGGAGTCTTTCAGGGTGCTGATGCGGCGCAGGTCCACGCGGACGGAGCTGTAAAACTTCAGGGCCCTTCCGCCCGGCGTCGTCTCGGGGTTGCCGAACATGACGCCGATCTTCATGCGGATCTGATTGATGAAGATCAGGGCCGTCTTGCTCTTGTTGATGATGCCGGTGAGCTTGCGCATCGCCTGGCTCATGAGCCGGGCCTGCAGGCCCACGTGCGTATCCCCCATCTCGCCTTCGAGCTCCGCCTTGGGCGTCAGTGCGGCCACCGAATCGACCACGATCACGTCGACGGAGTTGGAGGCGATCAGCATCTCGGCGATGTCCAGCGCCTGCTCGCCCGTATCGGGCTGGCTGATCAGCAGGCCGCTGACGTCCACGCCCAGGCGCTTGGCCCAGGTCGGATCGAGCGCGTGCTCGGCGTCGATGAACGCCGCGACGCCGCCGGCCTTCTGGGCGCTGGCGATGACGTGCAGGGCCAGCGTGGTCTTGCCGGAGGATTCCGGTCCGTACAGCTCGGTGATGCGACCGCGCGGAATGCCCACGCCGCCCAGCGCGATGTCGAGCGACAGCGAACCCGTGCTGACGCCTTCGATCTTCGCATACAAATGTTCGTCCATCTGCATGATCGAGCCGCTGCCGTACTGCTTCTCGATCTGGGCGATGACCCGCTGCAAGGCGGCATCCTTCCCGTCGGCGCCCGAGTCTGTCTTCTTCTTCTTCTTTGCCATCCCACTGATCTCCAAAAAATGTCTCGCCTGTTATTTCCGGCCGCGCGCTACAGCAGCCTGTAATTACCCAAACAAGTATAGATCGGACCCTGCGGTGTCAACTTGCTTTCGTACACGCAAACGGAACCGGCCCGCACGGCGCCGAGGTCGAAATCCCGGAATTGCCCGGTCGCCTCGGCCAGCCTAGTCCCGGCCTTGGTGTTCCGCACGCGGCACAGCGTCAGGTGCGCCGAGAACTTGCGGGCCTCCTTCGGCCAGCCCGCTTCGGCCAACTGCTCCTCCAGGTCCTGCTGCAATGCCGACAGCGGCTCGCATTGCTGCCCCGCGCCCACCCACAGCACGCGGGCGCTGCGACCCCCGAAGTGCCCCACCTCTTTGACGGCGAAATCGAAGGCCCGGTGCCGCCCGGCCACCTCCTTGACGATGCGGCAAATCTCCATGACGTCGGCATCTCTGATCTCGCCCAGAAACTTCAGCGTCAGGTGCATCGCCTCCGGGCGGACCCACTTCACGTCGCCCTTGCGGATGTCCACGCTGCCGGCCAGCTCCTGCTGCAAATCGGCCAGTTGGGCCTTGATCTCTTCGCTGATGTCAATCGCAATGAAGCAACGCATGTCGTTTTCGGCTCGGCCTTTAGAACCTCGTGAACTTCCTCAGCGATTCCAGTCGTCTGTCGATGTCGTCGCGGGTGACACTCGTCAGCCCGTCGAGCGAGAAGTCCGCGATTGTGAACGAGGCGACCACGGTGCCGTAGGCGACCGCGCGCGCCAGCGTCTCGAAATCCGTATTCCCGGCCTGCGCCAGATAGCCCATCAGGGCGCCGGCAAAACTGTCACCGGCGCCGGTGGGGTCCTTCACATCGGCGGCCGGATAGGCCGGCAGAACGAACATGTCGCCGTTGGAGCCGCACATCAGCGAGCCCGACTCTCCCTTCTTGACGATCACCAGTGCCGGGCCCATCGCCAGCACCGCGCGGGCCGCCTCGATCAGGCTCGACGTACCGGCTAATTGCCGGACCTCTTCATCATTGAGCACCAGGCAGTCGATCCGGCCCAACAGCTTCTTCAAATCGTCGAGCTGGCCTTCGATCCACAAGTTCATCGTATCGGCGGCCACGAACCGAGGCGCCGAGATCTGTTCCAACAGCTCGACCTGAAGCGCCGGGGCCGTATTGGCCAGGAAAACGTACTCGCTGTCGCGAAACGCCTCGGGCACCGTCGGCGGCGCTTCCTGCAGAACGTTGAGCTCGACGTAATCGGTCGTCCGCTCGTTCATGTCCTCGTGGTACGTCCCGTGCCAGACGAAGGTCTTGCTGCCCGGTCTCACCTCCAAACCGCTCAGATCGACGTCGCGGCCCCGAAAGACCGCCGGCAAGTCGAACGGGCAATCGTCACCCACCACGCCGACGAAACGGACAGGCCCAAAGAAGCTCGCGGCCATGCTGAAATAGACCGACGAGCCGCCCAGGCACCTCTCACTGGCGCCGCGCGGTGTCTTGATCGTATCGATCCCAATCGAACCTGTTACCAATAGGGACATCGTTATTGCTTCTCCGTTTGACTCTCGGCGGCGAATTTTTTCAGCGTCGCATCGACGCGGGCCAGCGTCCGCTCCCGCCCCAGCAGATTGACCGAATCGAAGATCGGCAGGCTGATCGTCGTCCCGCACAGCGCCACGCGCAGCGGCTGGGCCACTTTGCCCAGGCCGACCTGCTTTTCCTCGGCCAGGCCGCGAAGCATCGCTTCGAGAGCCTGCTCGGTAAACGCGTCCATCGCGGCCAGCTTCTCCCGCACCGTCTGCAATATTTCGAGGGCCTGGCCCTTGAGCAGCACTTTCTTGACGGCCTTGGCGTCGAACTCGATCTTGTCGTCGTCGATGTAGAGGAAGCGGCTCTTTTCATCGATCTGTGCGAGCGTTCGCGCCCCTTCGCAAAGTTGAATGATCCGCACCAGCGTCGCGTCGTCGGCCTGCAGCAGAGGCGAGCCGGCCTCGGCCAGGTAGGCCTTGAGGTGAACCAGTACCTTCTCTTTCGGTTGCAAGCGAAGATGCTCGGTGTTGAAGGAAACGAGCTTCTGCCGGTCGAACAGGCTGTTGCTCTTGGTCAGTCGCGTCAGGTCGAAGGCCTCGATCAGCTCCTCGACCGTCATCACCTCGCGCTGATCGCCCGGGTTCCAGCCCAACAGCGCCAGGAAATTCACCATCGTCTCGGGCAGGTACCCGCTCTTGAAGAAATCGACGATATTGATCTCGGGCAGATGCACGCCCACATGCTGCGCCATGGCGTCGATGGCGGGCATGTCGGGGACGCTCTTGCCTTTGAGGAACGAGGCGAGCTCGTCGGCGCTGATACCGCCGACCTCGGCCAGCCTGGCCGGGTCCAGGTCCGCCGCCGCTTTCAGCGCCGCGCGCAGGGCCTTGGGCCGCTCGCGTTTGGAGAGCTTGCCGCCGCTGTCGCTGACCGTCACCGACATGTGGGCGTACGCCGGCAGGGGCTTGTCCGGGAACAGCGCCTGCCACAGGGCCTGCTGGCCCGGCGTGTTCATCAGGTGCTCCTGGCCCCGGATGATGTGCGTGACCTTCATCAGGCAGTCATCGACCACGCACGCGAAGTTGTACGTGGGGAAGCCGTCGCTCTTTTGGATGATGAAATCCGCCAACTCGGCGGGATTGAAGCTGATTTCGCCCCGGACGACGTCGCGAACCACGATCGGCTCGTCCTGCGGGATCGCGAACCGCACCGTGACCGGGCGGCCCTCGTCGCGTGCCCGTTGGGCGTCGGCCTCGGACGGCGACTGCTCGGGGCGGCGGAAGATGAAGCCCTGCTTGCGGGCCTCGGCCTCCTTCCGCAGCGTGTCTAATTCCTCCGACGTCTCGAAACAGTAATAGGCCTTGCCCTCGTCGAGCAGTTGCCGGATGTAGCTGTCGTAGCTGGCCAGGCGCTGCGATTGCAGGTACGGCCCGTTCGGCCCGCCCACCTCCGGGCCCTCGTCCCATTCGATCCCCAGCCAGCGCAGGTCGGCCATTACCTGCTGGGCCGCCGTGGGCGTGTTGCGCTTCTGGTCCGTATCCTCGATCCGCAGGATGAACGTACCGCCCATCCGGCGGGCCCACAGCCAGTTGAACAGCGCGGTCCGAGCCCCGCCGACGTGCAAATAACCCGTCGGAGACGGCGCAAATCGCGTTACCACTTTCTCAGGCACAGCGTATGACTCCTCATCTGCCGTAAATTCATGGAAATCATCACATTACGCCGTATAATGCCCCCTGTCAAGCACCATACGTCCGCTTTGACGACCAGGAACCAACGGCCCGGGAGGCCATCATGACTCGGGAAGAAATCGTCTTGTGCCTGAGCGAGCGACTCAATGAGATGCGTCGCCGATTCTCCGTGCAGAGGCTTGCCCTGTTCGGCTCGGTGGCCCGGGACCAACATGGCCGAGGCAGTGATATCGATATCCTGGTCGTCTTCGAAGGCAAATCCACCATCGACGGTTTCATGGACCTGAAATTCTCCCTCGACGACCTGCGCGGAGAATCGCGATCTCGGCCGCCATTCGAATTGAGTGCGTAACGCAAAGACGCAAGGAACGACGGGGTCCGTCAATACCCGATTCCTGTTAGTTGGAGGATGGGCCGTTCGCCTGCCCATGCGGCCTCTTCACGTCCACGGCGAAAAAGGGCCACCAAACCGGACAACACATGTGCATGTTTTCTCCTTGCCCTTCCCGCCCGTGGCCGTCACAATACACCCAACGAACGCGAAGCCAGCGGCGCCCCGCGAGTCCGCCGCATTGTTGTCGCTATTAGATGAGCTTTCGCGGAGGATTACGCAAGGAGGGAATACGAGTGAGATTGTCAACCACGTAAGACCCAGCGCGGCCTCGCTGCGCTCGGCCGCAACCAAAGAGGGATAGAATGTAGCG
>CAYPZL010000030.1:0-37935 GCA_964415045.1 uncultured Pirellulales bacterium
GATTTTTCCTCCCTAAAGTAAGCCTAATCTCCATTTTGCAAAAGTTCAGTTAATATTTAAGATGCGACCCCGTGCCCGGGCGGGGGCGTTATGTGATGGGGACGTAGATTTCGGTGAGAATTTCTTCCGGGGGGACCTTGCGGGGATCGTTGAGATAGACTTCCCGGGTCGGGCCGGCCACCTTCTTGTGGTTCTCGGCGATCCAGGCGAAGAGCGTCTTGTAAGTGGAGGCGCACTGCTCGTAGGGCCCCTGGTGAACGATCATCGCCATCGGCCCGCCGGGCAGCTCGTAGCAGGTCACGCGGTCGGTGCCGGTAACCTTCTTGGCCACGGGAATCACCACTTCCACGTCGGCGTTGCTTTCCTCGTTGGCCTTCATCGCCTCCTTGGGGGTCTCATGACAGACGAAGGTGGGCCGCCCGACGATGCCCGCCCCGCTGCCGGCGGCAAACTGGCACACCGTCGCGATCATCGGTCCGATCTCCGCGTACGTGCCGCGCTTGCGCATCCCTACTACCAACTGGGACTCGACCTCCTTGACCGTCACCTCACTCATCGCACAACCTCCCACATAATGGGCCTTTGCCGACCGCCGTCCTGGATCGCACGGCTTTACGCCCATTGTACCGCCGCGATACGACGCGGGCCAATGCATTCTGACGCAAATCCGGCCCCTCCGCGCCGCTGGCGTCTTCAGCGCGGGCTTGCCGACTGGAGACAATCACAGAGCAGGTTCACATTGCGCACGAAGGTGCCGCTGTGGATCATCCCGTCCTGCAGCCACCGGCCCTCTTCGTCCAGCGCTTCCATGACCCCGCGCACGCGTGATTCCAATGCCGGACTCACCCGGCCGGGCCGTCCCGCCGCCTTTGGGGGACGACTCGATCCGGCCGACGTCGTCCCGGATGCGACGACGCGCCGGTAGCGAGCCACGACGGCGGGGACGCCGAAATCGCCCTGCCAGCCGTAACTGCTCTTCTCGCGTTCGCTGATCTTCTCGTAGTCGTAGTGAATCTTGTTCCCGTCTTCCCGGTCCCCGTAGATCGGGCGGTTGGTGCCGACCTCGTAGAGCCGGGCCCAGCGACCGCTGTCCATCTTCGAGGTTTCCAGCCAGGCAATCGCCTCCGGGATCGGTTCCAGGTACTTCTTGTCTTGCGTGTAGAGATACAGATCGATCAGGGTGTGAATATTCGAGACGGTAACGAGGCTGCAAACGCCGGGCGGCTCGAAACGGCGGGCCCAGGCCGGCTTGAGGTCGTGCGTGTATTGCTGGGCCCAGCCCGCCTGTGGCGGCGGCAACTGGGAAACAATGATGAAGTCGCCGCCCCGCGCGGCGCTGTCGAGATACGCCTGCCGGCCGTAGACCCGGTGGCCGCGCAGCATCAGCTCGATACAGTCGTTCATCGCGCGGTCGTTGAAGGTGTAGTAGTCGTGATAGCCGCCCCGCAACGGATACCACTGGGGCCAGGCGCCGTTGGGAAACTGGCTCTTCATCATGAAGGCAAAACCCAGCTCGATGGCCTCGGTCAGCCAGGGCTCGTCGATCTCCTCATCCAGGCTGATGAGAAAATTCAACGCCCCCTGGGTGATATCGTCGTCGAACGTGCAGCGCTGGCCGCGGCGCACGACATGCGCGGCGTTCGGGTCCAGGTGGCCGACGTAGACGCGGTGATCCCAGCCGCCGGTGGTGCGCTGTCCCCACGCCAGGGCCCGCGCGGCGTCTTTGGCGGCGGACAAGTACCATTGCCCGCCCGTGATGCGGTGGGCGCGCAAAAAGGCCTCTCCTACGCTGGGCGTCCCCGGCGGCTGGACCCAGATCTCCGTCGGTGCGGCCTTCTCGTACAACGCTTCCCCGTAACGCCGGGTCAAATCCTCGGAATAGATCCCGACGTAGCCGCCGTTGGTGGAAATCGAATGCATGTAGGCACAGGCTTTGCGCAGCGCCGCTGCCGCCTGATCCTCCAACGCCGTCTCCTGCGCCCTCCCGTATGGCCCGGACCACGCCCCGGCCACGACAACGAGCATCATCCCAACGCATTTTTTCACGGGATTCTCCTTCGCAAACCCTGGACCAACCTCCCGGCCGTCGGCGATTCGAGTGACACGCGGCCTGCGATTCGATGCTACGCGGGCCTCTCGCCGTTGTCAAGGAGTGCGCGAAGGGACCTGAATCAGGCAAAACGCAACTCTTTGCGGAATTTCCGGGGCAAAGACGCTTGACGAATGCGGCCGCAGCGACCATAATGGGCGCAGTTTCGCGGATGTGGCGGAATTGGCAGACGCGCAGGCTTCAGGTGCCTGTGGGCTTCGGCCCGTGGAGGTTCGACTCCTCTCATCCGCATTTTTCCCCCCCGAACTGCTCCTTTGCCCCTCCGGAGACGGCATCAATTCCATCAACTCTAACGAAAATGGGGCCCAACGGCCGATAAACAAGATAAGTGTGCGCGCCGGTGGCGCGTGTTTGGGTGGGTTAGGGCTGCAAATGGCGTGTTATGGTTGATATTCTGAAGCATTTTGAGCAGATGGCGAGCCGGTTCAGCCCGCTGGTGCTGATCGGGCCGGGGCTGGCGATCACCGTCCTGGGCCTGTTCGTCTGGCTGGGTGGGCTGGGCTTTCGGCGGGCGCTGCTGGCCCTGGTCGGCGCCGTCGCGGGCGGTTTCTGCGCCCTGCTGGTCGCGCCTCAGAGCGCGGCGGTTATCGTGCTGGCGACGCTGGTCCTGGCGTTCGTCGGCGCGATCTTTCAGCGGCTCTTCACCGCCCTGCTGCTGGGCGCGCTGTCGTTTGCGTTCACCTTCGGCGTCGTCGCCTGGCCTTTCCTGAAGGAGTACCAGGGCTCGCTGGTTTCCGGCGAAATCGGCCAAAACAATGAGATTCTGACGGTGCGCGAGAGCGTCGAGGTGATTCACATGACCGGTCTCGATCTGGCCGACGGCGTTCGCTACGCCGCCCGCCAGTTGGCCCCGCTGAACTGGGCCGTCGCCGCCGCCGTCAGCACGGGCCTGCTGACCGTCGGCCTGCTGTTTCGACATCTCGGCGGCGCCCTGAGCTGTTCGACCCTCGGCACGGGGCTGATCTTCGCCGGACTCGTGCTTCTGGTCACCCTCAAAGGGTCCGGGCCCGTCGCCCGCATGCAGAATCAAGCGGCCCTCTACGCCCTCGTCTTCATCGGCATGATCGGATTCGGCACACTCGAGCAGCTCGTCCTCTGCTCCCACGCCGACCGCAAACAAGAAAAAACGTCGCCCAAGCGGCAAACCAATAACAAGAAAACCAGGGGAGCCTGGCGCAACCGGTGAAAGCCCGTTCGCATGAAGAACTCGGCCATCACAAATGATACTCCGGAGGAGATGATCTCCGCCGCGATCGACGGGAGCACTACATGAATAACCTGATATGCATACTGCAAACCATTCTTCTGGCGCAAAGCGAAGAACAGGAGGTCGTACCGATCGATCTCATCTGGCAGCACGTGACCTCGCTCGACGTGGTCGAGGCGGTGACGTTTATCGCCTTCGGGACCGTCTGGCTCTTCTACGGCTGGCGCGTCTTCAAGATCCTGGTCACCATCTGCTTCGGGCTGCTGGGCCTGTTCCTCGGCATTTACGCCAACGAGAACTTCATCGGGGGCAACAGTTTCTGGATGGGCCTGCTTTGTGTGGTGTTCTTTTCGGTGCTCTCCATTCCGTTCATGCGCTGGGGCGTGAGCCTGCTGGGCGCGGCCTCCGGCGGCATCCTCACCGCCGGTCTCTGGCTGGCGCTGGGCCTGCCCGAGCAATACGTCTGGGCCGGCGGGCTGGTCGGACTGATCGCCGGCGGCATGATCTCCTTCATCGTCTTCAAGATCGCGGTGATCCTCTTCACGAGTCTGGGGGGCAGTGCGCTCCTGGCGGTCGGCCTGCTGGCCATCGCCTGTCAGCAACTGCTCCCGGCGGGGCAGCTCAAGGTCTTTGCCAACAGCAACCAGTGGTTCCTGCCGGCGCTGATTCTCGCCCCCATGGGCGTGGGCATCTATCTCCAGCACCGCTTCATCAAAACGACCCAGGACTGGACCGTCTGACCGCAAGTTCCCCTTCTAATACCGGGTTCACAAGTCGTGCGACTATAGATTGCCTCGCTTCGCTCGCAATGACACGGAAAACGCGCATAGGTCATTGCGAGCAGCGTTGCCAGATCCCGCTTGCCATCTCCGGTGGTTACGGCGTACAATTGCCAGAGAGCACCCTGTCCGTGCACTGGCATCAACGGGTCCCATAGGGAGGCTGAAAATGACGACGCCACATCGTACCAGAGACGCCCGATCACCGAACCTTACCCGCCGGGGCTTCCTGCAGACGAGCTGCCTGGGCATTTGCGGCGCCGGTGCCGGCCTGCGAGCGCCGCGGGTGCTGGGGAAGCCAAATCCGGCGCCGTCGGCCGCGGCACCGCGTATCGATCCCGGATTCATCGGGCCACAGTTCTTCGACGAGCGCGAAGAGGAGGCATTGCTGGAGGTGCTGGAATCCGGGTCGCCGTTTCGCTACTGGGGTCCGGGCACACCGACGAAAGTGCTGCGTTTCGAGGAGAACTTCGCCAAACACATGGGTACGCGCTTCGCGCTGGGCGTGACCTCGGGCACCGCGGCGCTGGACTGCGCCGTGACGGGGCTCGGCATCGGACCGGGCGACGAGGTGATCGTTCCCACCTACACCTGGTGGTCGGACTACACCTGCGTGGTCCACGCCGGGGCGCTGCCGGTCTTTGCCGACATCGACCGCACGCTCAACATCGACCCGAAAGATTTCGAACGCAAGATCACCCCCCGCACGAAGGCGGTGATTGCCGTGCACTTGTTGGGCGGGCCGTGCGACATGGACCCCATCATGGAGATCGCCCGCAAGCGCGGTGTGGCGGTTCTGGAAGACGCCGCTCAATGCGTCGGCGGCTCTTACCACGGCAAGAAGCTCGGCTCCATCGGCGACGTCGGCATCTACAGCTTTCAGATCAACAAGACGATGACCTCGGGCGAAGGCGGCGCCGTGGTCACCAGCGACCCGCTCATCTACGAGCGTGCCGCCCGCTTCCACGACATGGGCACGATCCGCGGGCTCTTCATCGACCGCACGGGGTCCCGCCGGGCGCAGACCTTCGCCGGCGAGAATTTCCGCATGAGCGAGCTGACCGGCGCCGTCTTAGGGGCGCAGTTGACCAAGCTCGATTCCATGGTCGCCCACCTGCGGCGCAACGCGGAGGCCGTCTACGCCGGCATTGAGAACCTGCCCGGCATGCGCCTGCGCCACCGGCCCGACCCGGAAGGCGACATCGGCTACAGCGTGTTTTTCGAGACGAAGGACAAGGAGTCGCGCGACCGCTGCATCGGCCAGTTGCGCCAGCGCAAAGTCCCAGCCTCCACCCTGGTCGGTTCGGTCCTGCTGCCTATCCAGGAGTCCGTGATAAACAAACGGACCCGACACGCCGCCTGGCCTTCTTTCAACAGCCCCGAAGGCAAGCGCATCCAATACGGCCCCGATACGTGCCGGCAGACGCAGGGGATCTTCGACCGCTTCGTCCAGGTCCGCATCGGCCCCAGATACACCCGACGAATCAACGACTACATCATCGATTCCATCCGGAGCGTCTGCCGCGAACTGACATGAGCCGGGAGCCGCGACACACACGACGGCCCATCAACGCCGACGCCCATCGAAAGGAAGCCACACGTGACCGCAAAGAAACCGATAGTCTCAATCCTTTTCTTCTGGCTGCTGGCTCTGGGCGCAACCGGCGCCGCCCCGGCAGCGACAGCGGATCGTGAGACACAAGCTTTTCCGGCGGTGGACGAACTGCCGACGCAGGAGGGTCTGCCCGATCCGTTTGTGGGGCCGGACGGGAAGCGGGTCAGGAACCGTCGGGGCTGGGACGAGCAGCGGGACTATCTCAAGGCCATGCTGGCGCACTATCAGTACGGACACATGCCGCCCCGACCCAACAAGGTGACGGTGCGAAAGATTTCCTCGCAGCCGGTCTTTGATGGAGAAGCGATCCAAACGCTTATGACTTTGACGATCGCGCGCGATGGGCGAGAGGTGCCCGTTCGTGTCGGTCTCCTCCGGCCGCACCGCCAGGGCAAATTCCCTGTCATCATTAAGAACAGCACCTTCCTGTTCGACCTCTCGGCCGTGGCCGACAAGAGACAGAGAGAGAAATACGAGAACGACAAGCGAGTCGAGGTCGAGACGGCGGCGTTTCGAGAGGCGGTGAGCCGGGGTTACGCCGTATGCAAGTACATCCGCACGGACCTGGCTCAGGACCACGCAGACAATCGCGACACCGGCGTCCTGGCCCTCTATCCCGAGTACGACTGGGGAACCATCGCCGCCTGGGCCTGGGGGTACCAGGTCGTCATCGCGGCGCTGGCACAAGAATCCTGGATCGACACAACGAAGATCGTTGTTACCGGTCACTCGCGCGGCGGCAAGACGGCCCTGTGCGCGGGCATCTACGACGAGCGCATCGCCATCACCGCGCCGAACTCTTCCGGCGCCGGCGGCACCGCAAGCTGGCGATTCTTCGAGCCGGGCCAGCGCCGGCAAACGATACGCGTTCACACTACGGCGCACCGCCACTGGTGGGTCCCGAGGCTGTTTGACTTCGTCGACCGGGAAGCGCGGCTGCCGTTCGATGCCCACACCGCCAAGGCGCTCATCGCGCCGCGTGGCCTGATCAACACGCACGCCCTGCAGGACTATTGGGCCAACCCCTACGGCACGCAACTGACCTATCAGGCGGCCCAGCTCGTCTATCGCTGGCTCGGCGCCGAGAACCGTCAGGGCATCCACTGGCGTCCGGGAGGCCATGCCCAGGGACCGCAGGACTGGGAAGCGCTGCTCGATTTCGCGGACCGGCACTTCTTCGGCAGACGCAGCGAGCGGAGGTTCGACGTCCTCGCCTATCCGCAGGCCAAGCCCCCCATCGCGTGGTCGGCCCCGTGACGCGTCGGCAAGCAAACGCCCGGACTATTTCAGCAGTCCGGCGGCGGCTTTGGCGTAGTAGGTGATGAGGATGTCGGCGCCGGCGCGTTTGATGGAGGTCAGGACTTCCATCATGGCGGCTTCGCGATCGAGCAGACCGGCATCGGCGGCGGCGTGGAGCATCATGTACTCGCCGCTGACGTTGTAGGCCGCCAGGGGACAATCGAACCGCTCGCGGGCCCGGCGAATGATGTCGAGGAAGCTCAAAGCCGGCTTGACCATCACCATGTCCGCTCCCTCTTCGATGTCCAGCTCGATCTCGCGCATCGCCTCGCGGGCGTTGGCGGGGTCCATCTGATAGGTCTTGCGGTCGCGCAGCTCCGTCCCGGAGTAATCGGTGCCCGGCGCCGACTCGGCGGCGTCGCGAAACGGGCCGTAGAAGGCCGAGGCAAACTTGGCGGCATACGACATGATCGCCACGTAGTCGAAGCCGTTGCGCTCCAGGGCCTGGCGCATGGCGGCGATGCGACCGTCCATCATATCCGACGGCGCGACGATGTCGGCGCCCGCTTCGGCGTGTGACAGCGCGACCTTGGCCAGCAGCTCACAGGTGGCGTCGTTGTCGACTCTGCCGTCCTTGATGACGCCGCAATGGCCCGTGCTCGTATAAGCGCACAGGCAAATGTCCGTGATGACCAGAAGCCCGGGCACGCGCTGCTTGATCGCGCGAATCGCCGACTGAACCGCGCCCTGCTCCGACCACGCGCCGGAGCCTTTCTCGTCCTTGCTCTCGGGTAGCCCAAACAGCAGCACCGCCGGAATACCCAGATCGGCCACCTGCGCGGCCTCGTCCGCGACGAGATCGGGCGAGAGATGAAAGCAGCCGGCCATCGAACCAATCGGCTCCTTCACGCCCTGGCCCGGGCGAACGAACAGGGGATACACCAAGTCATCGACGCTCAGCTTCGTCTCGCGCACCAGGGCCCGCATGTTGGCATTGGTGCGGAGCCGCCGCAATCTGATTTCCGGAAAACCCATGGCAGTGATCCTTTTCAAGCCCGTGATTTCTGATACGGCCACATATACTGTGCCCACAGGAAGGCGTCAAGACTCAGGGACGCGTCACGCCGGCGCGGTAGTTGCCTACGGCTTCGGACGTGCGCAGGTAGCGGTTGTAGAGGCGCAGGCAATGGATGCGGCCGTCCAGGGCCGGCGCGATGCGGAGCGTTGTGCTGCTGTTGGCGCCGCGCAGGTTCGGACTGAAGCGGCCCCAGCCAAACTGGCGGGTTTCGCCTCCGTCGCACAGTCGACCGTCGATGACAAACGTAACGATCTTCGGCCCGCCATCGACGCTGACGACGACGTGATGCAGACATCCGGCCTTCAGAAGGCCCGAGTCACAAGCCCAACGGTTCTCCGTGCGCCCGTCATTCATAATGATCTCAACGGCGTCTCCTGCAGTCGTTTGCAGGCATACGCCCTGCCCCGCATCGGTGCGTCCGTCCAGAAGAATCTGACCGGCTGAGAGCGCGTTGAATTCCACCCATACGTCCACCGCGAAGCCCGTGCGAAGGTCCTTCGTGCCGTGGTCGGCCCGGCTCCCGTCCCTCGCGACGAAAGCCGGCAAGGGCGGCATGGCGACCTGCGCGGGCAGCGCTTCGTTTTCCCCCGGCAGATCGAGAAGGAGACCGTCCGTGGCCATCTTGCGATTGTCGAACTGGTTCCAGAGCCCCTCCAGCAGCGTGCGATCCACCGGATGGACGCGAGCGATGTCCTTCTGCGTCTCGGTCAGAAAGAACCGGCCCTCGTCCTCGATCAGGTCGGGATAGCTCATGCGAATGTAGGGGTCGTCATCGTAAAGCACGATCTCGGGTTGGGACCATTTGATGACCTTGCCCCGGGGCGAATCGGCCTCGACGCCTCCGCAGAGCCAGGCCGGGTTGCGGTCGTCGTAGGATTGGCCGCCATGGTTGTGAAACCAGTAGAGAAACCTCCCGTTGGTGCACTTCCAGACGAAGTTGGCCGCCCGGGGATGCTTGATGAGGCGCCCGTCGGCGTACCGCATGTACGCCGGCGCGCTCCAGGTGTGTCCGCCGTCGCGGCTGTACGCGCAGACGGGGTGCCCGTCGATGGTGCGATAGACGCAGAAGAAAGAGCCGTCGCTGAGGACGCAGAAGCTTTGCTCTTCGGCAATCGGACCGCCGCCGGCCGGGGCGCGCAGGCCCACGTAGCCATCGGGCAGCGTCTCCCACGCGATCTTCCCGGGATCGGACTCCGTCAGGAGGTTCGCACTCTTGAGCAACACGCCTTCGGTGCGAGCGAGGAAACCCCGGCCGAAGCGACCGACCTTGTGCAGCGGGACGTAGGCCGCTCCGTCGTGCGCGAACGGCTTGCCCACGTTCCAGAAGAAGCGAACCTTCCCGCCGTAGGGATTCTCGCGGTCGATCTCGAACTCCCGCACGGGAATCGCAAAGCGCTTGTTCGACCAGGTGCGCCCGCCGTCGTCGGTGTACTTGAAGACATAGTAGCCCTGCGTATCGACGCGCGTGGTCCAGCCGGATTTGTAAACCGATTTGTCGGCCGCAACGCGCCGCAGGTTGTCGGTGTTGTGGTTGTAGAAGGCATAGATGCGCCCCCCGGAGACCTTGAGCAGGACGGCGTAGGAGGCCTCGGGGCCGTCACCCGGCTCGACGTCCACCGGCTTCGACCAGGTCTTGCCCCGATCCGTACTGCGCAGGCTCACGACGTGCTGGCCCCGGGCGCCCTCGCGGCCCGAACCGGTCGTGAGAACGCAGAGCCACGCCCCGTCGTCGGTCTTGACGACGTAAGGCTGGTCCGCATACGTCTCGGTAGGAATCTCCCACCCGGTGCGAATGTTGCGCCGGTCCTGGCCCGAGGAGGCCGGGACGACCGCGCAAAGCACCGACAGCAGGACTGCGATGTGAATGTCACAAGTCCGCTTCATCTTAAGTGCGTCCGATCTCTTCGTCGGTCAGGTAGCACGGCGGCTCGTTGCGCCAGTTTTCGTCGCCGGGATCGCTGCCGAGGAAACGATAGTTGCCTTTGCACAGGTTGAACCACTGGCACGTCAGGCAACGCGGGTCGGCGAAGGTGTCTTTTTGGCGCAATTTGCCGAGGACGGGATCGGCGGTATCGGACCAGATCTGCCCGAAGGGCGTCTGCATGACGTTGCCCAGGGGATAGTTGCGCCAGAACTGGTCGGCGTAGACGGTTCCGTCCCAGCTCACGCAGGCGATTTTCTCGCCGATGCGATTGCCCCCGTTGGCCAGGAGCAATTGCCGGGCGGTTTCGAAGGCCGGATGGCCCTCGGCCCGCATGCGCGCCAGCAGAAACGGTCCGTCGGCGTGGTTGCCCACGGTGAGGACTTCTTCGACGAGGTCTTTGTCGGCCAGCTCGCGGGTCCTGTCGATGATCGTGGTGACAGTCTCACGGGTCTGCTCCAGCGTCGGGGCCTGCTCGTCGAGGTCGCGGGCCCGGCCGGAAGAAATCAAGTGATAAAAACAAATGCGGCGAATCCCCGCCTCCACCGCGATGTCGAAGATGGCCGGCACCTGCGCGGCGTTCGACTTGGTGATCGTGAAGCGAAGGCCCGTACGCAAGCCGGCCCGGTGACAGTTCTCGATCCCCTTCAGCGCCGCCCGGAAGCTGCCCTTGGTCTGCCTGAACTCGTCGTGGAAGGGTTCTTGCCCGTCCAGAGAAATGCCGATGTAACTGAGATCCCTCTCGGCGAGCTTGCCGGCGGTATCCGAATCGATCCGCGTTCCGTTGGTCGAGATCACGGTGCGCAATCCGAGGCCCTTGGCCTCGGCCAGCAGGTCCAGCAGGTCCTCACGCAACAGGGGCTCGCCCCCGCTGAACAGCGCCACGGGCACGTTCGCCTCCGGAAGCTGGGCGAGAAGACGTTTGGCCTGTTCGGTGGTCAGCTCGTCCCGGTCGCAAGAGGCATCGGACGAGCTGTAGCAGTGCAGGCAGCGCAGGTTGCAGCGGGCCGTGCAATTGTAAACGACGATGGGACCAAACGTTTCGGGCCGGTTATAGCGCAGATCGTCGGATTGACCTGCCAAATCACAGTAGAGCTTTGAGATGTTTATCATTCCGATCCAATCATGGTTATGGCGGGACGCGCTCCAGGCTACGAGCTTTCGCGTTCGGCGCTCTCGATCGCATCGAGCATCCCGTCGATGGTGTGCTCGGCGGCCTCCAGGTCGACACGCACGCCGAGCTCGGCCAACTGGCGGGACGTGACCGGGCCGATGGACGCGATCTTTGCCTTGCTTGACTCTACCGCATCGGCCGGTATTTGTTCGAAAAACCCCCGGGCCGACGAAGGACTGGCGAAGGTCAGCCAGTCGATCTTCCCTCCACGGATCTGCTCGGCCAGACCAACGGCATCGCCCTTGCAGACCACGGCGGTGTACAGCGCGACATCGGCCACCCGAGCCCCGCCCCCGGCCAGCAGGCCCACAAGCTCGTTCGAGGCCAGCTCCGAGCGAAGCAACAGGACCTTCTTGTCGTGAAGGTTCGTGTGCGCCAGGAGCTGTGTGCCGAGATCCTTGCCCGTGAAGACGGTCGGTACGAAATCGGCGTCGATTCCGTGATGCTTCAGGGCCTCGGCGGTCTTGGCGCCAAGCGTGGCCAGTCGGGTCGAACCGAAGATTCTCGCGTCCTTTTTCAACGTCGCCAGAAAGTCGAAGAAGATGGCCACACCGTTGGGGCTGGTGAAGATGACCCAATCGTACGTGCCGATTTCGGCCAGTGCTTCGAGAAACTCGTTGCGGTCGGTCAGGGGCTTCAGGGCCATGGTGGCGAATTCGACGGGTCGTCCGCCGCGAGCGATGATCTTGCGGGCCATCTCGGCGTTTCCCCCGGCGTCGCGCGTCACGACGATGGACGTGCCGAACAGGGGCTGCCGCATGAACCAGTTCAAACCGGCGTCCCCCTCGGCGGCGGGACCGACGATGATCAGGGCGGGCGGCTCGACGCCCTCGGCCCTGCACGTCTCGACAATCCGCTCCAGCGGCGCCCGCACCACCCGCTGGGTCGGCAGCGTCGCATTCCCCACGAGGGCAACCGGGGTATCGGGCGCTTTGCCATTGCCGATAAGCCGCTCGGCGATGAGCGTCAGCGTGCCGATGCCCATGTAGAAAACGAGCGTGCCGGGGAAGTTCGCCAGCACGTGCCAATCGATGTTGCTGTCCTCTTTGCCCTCGGCTTCCCGGCCCGTGACGAAGGCGACCTGCGAACTGTACCGGCGGTCGGTGAGCATGATCCCCGTGTATTCGGCGCCGGCGATCGCCGCGGTGACGCCCGGGACGATCTCGAAATCGACCCCCGCTTCGTTCAAAAGAGCGGCCTCCTCGGTGCAACGCCCGAAGATGCAGGGATCGCCCCCTTTGAGGCGGACCACGGTTTTGCCCTCCAGGGCCTTTTCGAGCAGAATCCGGTTGACCTGGTCCTGGGTGAAGGAACCCGGCCCGATGCGCTTGGGCACGTTGACAATCTCTGCGTCCGGACGAGCCAGGGCCAGCAGCGCCGGGTTGGCCAGCTTGTCGCAGATGATGCAATCGGCCAGGCCGAGCAGCTCGGCTCCGCGCAGAGTAATCAGATCGGCCCGACCAGGGCCGGCGCCCACCAGATAGGCCATTCCTTTCTTAGGCATTGACGTCTCCCTGGCCTCGTTTTCGTTCGAGCTCATCAAGGATGTCCCTCCCGCCGGCGTCGAGCAGCTCCAAAGCGAGTTGCTCGCCCAACTGTTTTGCCCGGGACATCGAACCGTGGATTTGCTTTCGCAGCATGGTGCGTCCCTGCACATCCGAGAGAAACGCGCGGAGCACCAGCTCGCCGTCGGCGGCCTCGGCATACGCACCGACCGGAGCGTGGCAGCCGCACTGCGTCGTGACCAGCACCTGGCGCTCGGCCGACGTAACGACGCGGGCAAACGCGTCGTCTATGGATCGCACTACGTCCACGGTTTCTTCATCATCCTGCCGGGTCTGTATGGCCAGGGCCCCCTGGGCCGGAGCCGGGATGAACTGCTCCGGATCGAAAGTAAATGAAATCGCCTCGGTCAAGTGCAAGCGCTCCAAGCCGGCTCGCGCCAGGATGATGGCGTCGAGTCCGGTGGTGTGCAGCTTCTCGATCCGGGTCCGGACGTTGCCGCGCAGCGAGACCAATTCCAGGTCGGGCCTCAGGTAGCGCAACTGAGCCGCCCGCCTCAGACTCGAGGTCCCCACGCGGGCGCCGTTGGGCAGATCATCGATCGATTTGGCCGCTGCCCGGGCGAGCAGGCAATCCTGAGGCCAGCACCGGTCCCAGACCGCCGTGACGGTCAGCCCTTCCCGCTGCCGCGTGGGCAGGTCCTTGAAGCTGTGCACCGCCACGTCCGCCTCGCGCGCCAGCAGCGTCTCCTCTAAACGCGACGTGAAAAAGCCGGTGTCCTTCAGATTCCACAGCGCGGTGCGCCGGTCCCGGTCGCCGGCACTGGTAATCTCCCTGATTCGAATTTCCCGCCCGGGGTTTTGCGCTTTCAACGCCGCGATCACGCTCCGCGTCTGGGCCAGAGCAAGTTCTCCCCGGCGTGTGGCTACCGTTAGCACGCTCATGTCAAATCTCGATCTGACTCTCTCACGTTTCCGCAATAGCAGTTACCTAACCTGTATAGCCACACACGCCGACCCGTGGAGAATTGACTACAGGCAGAAACATTTCCTCGTCACACTCGTGCTTGGAGGCACATGCCTTGCACAGCCAGCCTTCGTCCGAGTAGAGACACTCAACGCAGACCCTGATAGCAGGCTTACCACAATACGAACACGGTATAACCGGAGGCTCATTCCTCGCCAGTAGCCGGATCTCCTTTGCACCAAGGGCGCTCTCGTATTCCGAGAGCACCTTCAGCTTCAGATAAGTCGTGTCGCCAAAATCGTATTCGTGATGGAATGTCACGCCCGGCCCCACCGCTTCACCCAAACGTGCGGTCATGGGCTTTTCACCGATGTCCCCCGGGGCAACAGAGTACACCGTGCCCTCGATCTGAAAGGCGCTCATGTGACCGCAACATTCGAGCCACACATTCCTCAGGAATTGGTCCAGCAGCTCAAGCCTTGCCGCCATCGGCACTTCAAGGTGTATCCAATACTCAGGCAGGTAATAACCCTCAACGACGAGATGAAAAACGGGCCTTTTGGCAACGTTCTTCTTAGCCCCCTCATCGGCCTGAGCCTTCCGTGCGCAAGATTTGAGATGCGCCGTCATCGCCGCTTTGGCGAAAATCCTGCCGCATAGACTGCACTTGCCACTCGATGTCGGTTTCCGCCGTGCCATCACTACTGCTCCTTATTCACCTTCTCGTCGGGCCAGACGAACATTTTGTTGACCAGGTCGATGGCCTGCAATTGCTCTTCACTGGGCTCTCCGCCGCCGTTCTTGATGAAGCTGACGGGTCCGTGCAGGACTTTCCGGACCAGCGACTCGGCGAAGGCCTGGAGCTTCTCGCTGTTCTCCGGGCCGAAGTCCTTGGCGTAGCGTTTGGCCTCGCTGCGCGCCAGGTCCAGCCCCGCCTGCGTCAGCCTGGAGATCAGGGGGACCAGATCGAGAGAATCGTACCACTGTGCGAACGCGGCGGTGAATTCCTCGACGATGGCCTGGGCCTTGGGAATCTCGCTGCTGCGTTTGGCGCGATTGACGTTGATCTGCTCGTCCAGGTCATCGATGTTGTACAAGGTGACGCCTTCGATCAGCCCGACGGCCGGATCGACGTCGCGCGGCACGGCGATATCGAGCACCAGCAGCGGCTTCTTGCGCCCGGCGAGCGACCATTCCACGCTGTCCCGCGTGAGAATCGGTGCCGGCGCCGCGGTCGAGGCGATCAGGACGTCCACTCCGGGAAGCCTCGTGACGATCTCCACGAGACCGATGGCCTCAGCGGCATCGAAGCGGCGGGCCATCGCCTGGGCCTTCTGAATGTCGCGGTTGGCGACGATCAGAGACGACAGTCCGGCCTTCATCAGGTACCGGGCGACCAGGTCGGCGTTTTCGCCCGCCCCGAGGATCAGGGCCGTGGCTTTGGGCAGGTTGACCTTCTCGCGGGCCAGCTCCACGGCGGCCAGGGCGATCGAGACCGCGCCGCAGTTGATCTCCGTGCGAGTGCGAACGGCCTTGCCCACCCGAAAGGCATTGTGCAGGAGCCGGTGGAAGACCAGCCTGCTCATCCGGGTGTTGATCGACTCGGTGTAGGCGGCTTTGACCTGGGCCAGAATCTGGTTTTCGCCCACCATTTGCGAATCCAGTCCTGCGGCCACCTCGAAGAGGTGCCGGACAACGTCCAGCCCGGCCGTCTCTTTGCTGTGACGTGACCACGTCTCCGCCATTTCGATTCCATACGGAGCCAGCAACTCGCCTAAGAGGGTGCCGCAGTCGAGGTCCCTCTTTGCGTACAGATAGATCTCAAGGCGGTTGCACGTCTGCAAGATCAGGGCCTCGCCCACCTGCTCGCTGTGGTGCAGGGCGCGCAGCATCTCCCGCCTCTGCTCGCCGGTGAAGGCAACCTTCTCCCGCACCTCTACAGGGCAGTCGTGATACGTCAGATTGTGCAAAACCAGCTTCATGCTGCAGGTGTACTTTCCCCAAGACCGGGTAGCGTTACAGTGTAAGGCAAAAAGCGCCCCATATCAAGGAGCATACGCGTCGTATCGGGGCCGAGCCCAGGCAATGTCCGAAACGAAGCGCGTTTTTTGGGTTCATCACGGAATTTGGTGGAAGGGATAAGGACAACGGCGGATCTGCGGTATCTTGATGTGTGTCGAAGAACGTCAAGGTTGGCAGAAGGCCACCGTTGTCAACTGGACGGATTACCGCATTGTTGGGCCGTTGGGAAGGGTATCGTGTTGGAACTATCCGCCGCTTTGAGACGGGGCAGAAAGGGCCGACGGCCCAGGTGTGGATCGAGTTGCAGGCCGAGCCGGGCCGGCCTCTGCTGACGGTCTATTTGCTCAAGGACGACCTCAAGCATCTCTGGGACTACCGCTACCCCAAGGCCACTCGGCGGTTCTGGAAGCAATGGTACAACCGCGCCATCCGCAGTCGCATTGAGCGGCTCAAGAGGTTCACCATGAAACTCAAACCTTACCTCGACGGGATCATCGCCCACTGCCGCTGGCCGCTCCATACCAGCGTTATCGAAGGCATCAACAACAAGATCAACGTCATCAAACGCATGGTCTACGGCTTCCGCGACGACGAGTACTTCTTCCTCAAAATCCGCGCCGCCTTCCCTGGAGTCCCGTGATGCACCCAAAAGAGCAGCCCACTCTCTCCAGAAGCAAGCCGCTCATTGACACGCTCTTCCGAGACTCACTGGGATGGATCAAGATCGCCAACCGTGACACCTAATGCTTGGGCGATCTTTTCCAGGGTCTTGAACGAGGGGCTGTGCTCACCAGCCTCCAGTCGCGATATGTGAGGCTGCGGCAGGCCACTCTTCTTCGCCAGTTGTGTCTGTGTGAGTCCCTTTTGCTGCCGGGTCGTTTTGATTGTCTGCCCGATGTGGTCTGAGCGCCGCTGGAGCTTTTCAGGTGTGTGCTCGATCGAGCCAGCGCCCCCAACGCAAATACGACCTACCAGTTGAGGGAAGAGTATCTCGCGGATCGTTTCAAATATCTCACAGTGCTCCTCTACTGGCGTATCCGGGTTCATATATGCTTCTACAAGGGAAACAACATCTGCAAATGAATCCCTCGGCAGTTCTTTGAATCGCTCAATGAGAAACGCGACTGCGATATTCTCAGGTGTGAAATCGGCCGCTGAAACTGGGCGAGCAACACTGCTTCCATCCCTCATGGCGGGCATCTGACATCTCCTTCGTGGTCCTGATCTAAGCCATTAGGTCCTTGGCTATTCTGAGACGATGGCGCACGCGGATCTTCACGTGCTTTGGTACCTGACCATCATCCTCCTTCTTGTATGTCCGCAGTACAAGGATCAACCTTTGCTTCTTAAATACAGTGAAGTAGATTCTGAGGTTAATGTTCCCCAGGATGCCACCTTTGTCGCGAAGCTCGTAGAAGTCTTCGATCTTACGAACATCTTGTGTTTGGCTCTGCGTAGGCCGAGATTCGGAAGCGAGTTCGTCGAAAAGCTGGACTGCATGAGCGTACTGCTCCGGCGTCAACAACTTTCTTGCTTCTTTTTCGGCAACTTCCAGATATCCCAACTTCCAGCGGGGCGCATCACCGGCACTCCTTTTTGCCGTTCTCGTCTTTACTTTCACTCGTCTACTCCTTTATCGTTCGAGCGACCCCGCCGGCTTTATATATTATGCAGTTTCGAGCGAAAAGTTCAAGGTCAATCTTGCATAATATGCACTTTTCTTTGGATTCTTTCGCGTGACAGCTCCCAAGTCTACGCCCAGCCGCCACAAACTTGGGACACGCCAGGGTATCCTGGAACAAGGGCAGAGGGGCAAAGCACGCTCCCAAATCACCGCCAAGAACCTTTTTTTGTCCGCAGAGCCGCAGATGCACGGCTTACGATGTGGGCGGCTTTCCTCTGACGCGTCTGACCAGGACGCAGCCTGCCGCAGCCAGGACCACGAGCCCGCCGAGCACAACCAGGCGAGCGGCTGCCGGAAAGACCGCACCGGCCGAGCGATCCTCTCGCGTGCGGGCCGTCTCAGGCGCGGGAGTCGTCGATCCTGCCGCCTCCGGGCGAACCTCGACCGGGGCCGTATCGAACCTCTCCAGGATGCTGGTGGCGGCGTAGCCGTCCCGGGACCACATGAGGAACTTGATCGGCTCCCGGCTGTAGACCTCCTTGACTAGGCCGTTCACGTCGGCATGATACCAGCGCAGGCGCTGCTCGTTGATGGGGATTTTGGCGACCTTCACGTCGATGGTGGAGCGATTGGTGACCTTGTAATGCAGGCAGCCGGGAAACTCCCCTGCCGGTGTGGTGATCGTCTCGTCCGGCAGCCGCTCGATCGCAATCGTGGCCGGCAGCGCAAACTCGCCCGACTTGACGCGTAGCGTCGTTTCAATCGTCTTCGTCCGGCCGATCTCCATCTCTGCGATCAGGTACGGCACGGGCGGATCGTAATACAAAGCCGCCGCCTCGCCCTTCTCGTTCTCGATATCGAGCGCCACGAGCATCCGCGCCTCACTGACGTGCAGTCGCCCGATCACGTTCGGATCGTTGGTGAATCGCTCTTCGATGGCCCAGGATCGCTCGCCCTGCTCCTGCGTCTCGGAGACCACGTGCAAAATGCGCTGCCCGTCGATGGGGTTCGGCTCCACGCTGCCCGGCCGCGGGCCTTCATGCCGATAGACCCACCGCCGCCCTACCTCGAACGGCCCCGCGCATGCCGCCGAACACGCCAGGCCGATCAGCAGGCTCACCGGTACCACGCCGCACTGAAATCCTCGTCGCATTCGATGAGACGATCGCACCATCGGCCCCTTCACTCTCAACAGGCTCCTGCAAACACGTGAGCTCGGCGACCCGCCCGAGCGTTGCAGCCCCCATGGTACCGCATCGATCCCGCCTCTTCCAGGCGAAGTCCGTCAGTACTGTTTGAATCCCCGCATCCACTGCGGCCAATCCTCGGGCCGGACGCCGCCGGCAAAGAAGTTGAAACCATAGCTGCCGCAGCCCGCGCCTGGTTGCGCACCTTCCCCAGCACCGGCAGCAGAATCGCCATCTGCAGTGCGATCACGGCGATCACTACCAGCAACTCAATCAGGGTGAATCCCCTGAGATTCGACACGCCCGACGTCCTGTCATCTCTGAGGCGCAGCCGAAGGATCTGGCGTACGAAAGAGACTTGTCGTTCGAATGCCAGATCCTTCCCTCCGCTTCGCTCCGTTCAGGATGACAAGAAGCGGCGCGGAACGAGTGACGATGCGCGAGGCCCGTGCCGGGGCCGGCGCAGGGACCCAGTCAGTGAAGCAGTCCACGCAAAATGTGTTTCTTGCGCTCATGGGCGCTCTTTTCCAACTCGGGCTCATTGTATCGGCCCAACGGCGGACAAATCAACGGAAAAGCTCGGTGCCTTGGTCCCTTTTTCCGGGAGATTGCGTGCCGTCGACGGTTTTTGGCCGCCCGGCGAATATGCTTGCGAACCTGTCGGCGGCTTTGGTAATAGGTATGGTGTTTGAAAGTTGTTCCGGGGCGGCAGCGCCGCCCAGGCGGTTGTCCGCCGCGCGGGCAGGGTGCTGATGGGATCGGCCGGGATAGGCCGTACCCGCAAGCTCCGCGAACCGGTAAGGAATAGTGAATGAGCCGACTCAAGCGGGTCCTGCTGTGGGCCGCTTTGATAGTCATCATACTGTTGGCGGTGTTCTCGATCTACGGCGCCTTCCTGGGTGCCGAGCGGGCCCGGGCGTTCTTCAACACACTGCCTTTGGCCGTGTACTGGTTTGCCCTGGCCGGTCTGCTGGTGGTCGGGATCGTCGTTTTTCGCCGCCTCCTGCGCGTTCCCTCCCTGCTGCTGATGCATTTGGGCTGCATTCTCATTGTTGGGGGCGGGATGTGGGGCTCCAAAGCCGGACACGCACTCGGCAAACAGCTCTTCGGCATTGATAAGATTCTGGAGGGCCAGATGGCCGTCCTGGAAAGAGGCGAGGACAACCGCGTCCGCCTTGCCGACGGCAACGACCTGGCGGAACTGCCCTTCTCGGTGCGTCTCAGGGACTTTCGCATGGAATACTACGAGCCCGGGGATCTCTTCGTCCGGACCCGCAGCGGCCAGACCTGGAAGCTCCCGGCCCAGGCCGGACAGAAATTGTCGCTCGGCGATGACCTGGGGACGATAGTCATCCAGAGGGTGTTCCAGAATCTCAAGGTCGACATCTCGGGTGACGAACCCGTTTACCACGACGTGCCGGGCGGATCCAACCCCGCCCTGGAGGTCACGCGGGAAAAACCCGACGGCTCGACCAGCAGACGCTACGTGTTCGAGCGAAGCATGGGTCACAGGGATCGGAACGACCCGCTGGTCATGACCTACCGGCGGACCGTGAGCGACTACATCAGCGAGCTTGAGATCGTCGAAGACGGCAAAGTCGTCGCGGCCAAGGACATCGAAGTGAATCATCCGCTGCACTACGGCGGCTACCACTTCTACCAGAGCTCATACGGCCAAGATCGCCTCGGCGAGTACACGGTCCTTTCGGTCGTCTCCGATTCCGGCCTCAGCGCAGTCTACGCGGGCTACGCCATGCTGATCGCTGGTGTCGTCTGGCACTTCTGGGGCCGGCGAACGCTGAGTGCCTGGAAAGATCGCGTCTCCCACGCCGTGCAGGCACCCGCAGAGCCGCCTCGTACCGAACCGGACACAGACAGCAGGGAGGCGCATGGAGATTAAATACACATTTCAGGGTCTGCTGCTCTACCTGACCATCGCGGCGTACGTGCTGGCGTTCGTTCTCACGATTGCGCGCCGCAGGAAAGCGGGACACCTTCTGTTCGCCCTGGGCTTCTGCATCGCCGTGCTCGGCTACATCTGCCGCTGGATCGATGTGAAGCATGTGCCCCTGCAAAACCTCTTCGAAGTGTTTCTCTTCCTGGGCGCGATCTGTTACCCCATCTCATGGTTCTGCAAGAAACTGCTGCGAGTCGGCGGGCAGTGGGCCGACATGCTCATCGGAGCGATCGTGCTCTTCCCCGCCGGTTTCGTGTTCCACGCCGAACCGATGCAGCTTCCTCCGGCCCTGCAATGCTGGCTCTTCACCCCGCACGTGGCGGTCTATATGCTGTCGTACATCTTCATGGCCAAAGCGGCCTTCCAGGCGGGTGAACAACTGCTCGGCAAGAGACCCCGCGTCGAGGAAACGCAACTGCCGGCCGAGCAGGCCACCTATGAGCTGATCGCCACCGGGTTTCCGCTGCTGACCCTGGGCCTGATCCTGGGGAGTTGGTGGGGCAAGCTCGCGTGGGGAGATTACTGGGGCTGGGACCCGAAAGAGCTCTGGTCGCTCGCCTCGTGGCTCGTCTACGTGGGCTATTTCCACTGGCGCTACATGTTCGGAAAAAAACGCCCCGGGATCAACAGCCTCTGGGCAATCACCGGCATGGCTGCTATCATCGTCACGTTGCTCTGGGTCAATTTGTCCCGGCTGTTCGCGGGCCAGCACAGCTACGCGACATAGGAATACACAGTCAGACAGCATCGTTTGGAGGGCGCAAATGAATCGACGCACGTTCATCAAGACCAGCATTGGAACGACCCTGGCGTATGGCCTGGGATTGACGTCCGCCCGGCGGTCTCGCGCGGCCGGCAAGACGACCAGGCGACCCAACATTCTCTGGATCATGTTAGACGACGGTCGGGCCGACGCGCTGAGCTGCTACGGCAAGCCCTGGGCGCGGACGCCGCACCTGGATGCCCTGGCCGCCCGCGGCGTGCGCTTCGAGACCGCCATCGTGCAAAATCCCGTCTGCGTCCCGTCGCGCAAGTCGATGAAATCGGGCCACTACCCGCACGCGTTCGGCCTGACGGCCATGGGCAAACCCGCGGCGGTGCAGCCGGGCTACCTGAAAGAGGCCCGCGAGGTGCCGAATCTGCTCGACGCGTGGGCCGAGATCGGTATGGCGCCGATCAACATCGGCAAGACCCATGCGTATCGCGAAGACTGGGCCCGGAAGCAGGATATCGGCCCTGCCTTCGACGTCCTGGGCCGGCCGCGCTCGGAGGCCGTGAAGGAAAGGCTCAAACAGGCCGGCACGACCTATCCGGCGGCTACCACCAAAACACATGGATGGGCCATCGGCGGGACCGTGCCCTTCAAGCCGGAGGAAATGAGCACGTCGAAGCTGGGCGACCTGGCACTGAACACACTCAAAGAACTGACGGCGAAGGATGAACCGTTCTTCCTGCGCGTGTCGTTCCACGCGCCGCATGTGCCCTGCCGCGTACCCAAGGAATACATGATCGATCCGGCCCAGATCAAACTGCCGCTGCCCACCGAAAAGGAACTCGCGAGCAAGCCGCGTTTCGAGCGCGGGCCGCTGCACGTCTACGCCGGCGCACCGCACCTGACGCAGGAACAAATCGGCATCGCCCGCGGAACCTACTACGGCATGCTCTGGCTGGTGGATACCCAGGTCGGCCGGCTGGTGGAGCACCTGCGAAAGAGCGGGCAGTTGGACAACACGATCATCGCCTTCAACTCCGACCAGGGCTTCCAGCTTGGCGAGCATGGGCTCTGGAAGAAGCGCGTTTTTTACGAGCAAAACGTGAAGGTCCCGTTGATTCTGAGCTACCCGGCCCTGCTGCCGAAGGGCAAGGTGGTGGAGGAGCCGGTGGAGATGATCGACTTCGTGCCGACGCTGATGGACCTGTGCGGCCTGAAGGTCCCCGCCGACATCAGCGGTCGCAGTCTCATGCCTCTGATCCGGGGCCAGATCACCGAATGGCGTGAGGCCTGCTTTTGCGAGATCGACCACAGCATGTCCATGTACGAGGAACTCCGCCAGCGCAGCGGCCGACGCGTCATGGTCCGCACCAAAGAATGGAAGATGATCTGGTTCATGGACGAGCGGACCGAAGACAAGGACGGCGCCCTGTACAATCTCAAAAAAGACCCCGGCGAGACGCAGAACCTCTACGACAGACCCGAATGCACCCATGTGATCCGGTATCTCGAACGACTCTGTCGAGAATGGGCTCGGCCCGGTGCAACACCGGTTTAGAGGCGCATTTCCATCACCGGCGCCCGACGGCGGAAAGAGGCCTGTCATGCGCCAGAACCGCCACCAGAGAGGCGGAGGTCAGGGGGAAGCGGTTCCCGAAGAGGCGAAACCGGTATCCGCGGGGTTGATTTCCGGGCGACAGAGGGTATAATGGACTGTAGTTGTGGCATGTCCCCCTGCTGAGGAGGTCACATGCAGTTCGTGCCGCGAGCGGGATTGTCACCGCCCGCGATGACGACATGCCGCACGGCACCGGCCCCGGGCACACGCGGGCCCTGGATAAGGAGGATGAACAATGGCAGCGAGAAGACCTATCATTTCGACGATCCTGGTCCTGCTTCTGACACTGGGCGGCGCCGCGACGGCCAACTGGTCCGAGACGTTCGACGGTGGCGCGTTCGACCTGGGCACCTGGCTGTTTACCAGCTACCCCGAGCTGACCGGCACGTTTGCGGCCGCCCGCCAGGACGGGCCCGGCGACGAAGGCTACCTCAGTCTCGACGAGACCAGCGCGGCCGACGGCGGCGGCTCGCAGTTCGGCATCGGCATCGGCAACCCCGACGACGTCTTCACGGACGTCCGCGTCGGCGCGACGTTCAACGTCCAGGGCGACGCCTCGCGCAATTACCACGGCCTGGCGGCCCGGATCGAGTACTTCCTCGATGACGGATCGATCAGCGGCTATCCGGGCATCGTTGCCAGTTGCTACGTATTGGTCATTCACTACGAGGACGGCCCGGCCAACATGCGAATCGAGCTGGTCAAAGCCGTCAACCTCAGCGACGAGATCATGGAAACGTGGCAGCCGGAAGTGCCGGTGCCCGGCGTCGATCATGCCAGGAGCCATTACGTCGAGCTGGACGTGGTCGGTTCCGACCCCGTCTACATCACGGGCAGCATTTACGAGTACAAAGGCGGGCCCTTGCTGGCGCGAACCCCGACCTTTGTCGATACCAGCGCCAATGATCCGTGGGAGCGGGCCGGCATTCACGACGACGTGTTCGCCAGCGGCCGCAGCGGCATCTTCAGCATGAATGAAAATTCTGTCCCCGTCGGCTACCATTGCACGTTCGACAACGCTTTCTCCGTTTCCGACGGCCCGGCCGCCGTCGTCCCCAGTCCGGCCGATGGAGCGACGAACGTGTCTGTAGACGTCGAACTGAGCTGGATCGAGGCGGGCTTCGCCACGTCCCGCGAACTCTGGCTTGGCGTGCCCGGAGCGATGGAAAAGGTCGAGCCCGGCCCGACCGGCACGTCGTATCGTCCGGCCTCGCTGGAATTCGGCCAAACCTACCGCTGGCGCATCGACCAGATCGGTCCCGGCGGCACCGCCGAGGGATACACGTGGGAATTCACAACGGCTCCGTGTCTGGCGGTCGACGACTTCGAATCCTACGCCAACGACGCCGAGATCGCGACGACCTGGGTCCACAACATACCGGGCGATTACGACTATGTCTTCCTCGATACCGGCACCGTCCACCAGGGCGCCAACGCCATGCGATTCGAATATCAGAATCAGTATGAGCCGTTCTTTACTCAGGCCACACAGACCTTCGCCGCCGCGCAGGATTGGACCGCACGCGAGACACGGTCGTTATCGCTGGACTTCCGGGGCGAAGATGACAATGTCGAGCAGTCCCTCTACGTGGAGGTGGAGGACACCTCCGGCGCGAAGGCGAAGGTGCTTCACCCGCTGCCCCATGCCGTGCAGGCGGAGCGCTGGCAGTCGTGGGACATCGATCTGGCCGAGTTCAGCAACGCGGGCGTGGACCTAGCCGCCGTGACAAAACTTACGATCGGCGCGGGCAATGGAACGGCCTCCGGCCAGCCGGACAAAGACGTGGACACGATTTACGTCGACAACGTCCGCCTCTGTCCCGCGCGATGCGTCAATCCGGAAGGGTTGGATCTGCGCGGCGACGTGAACGGCGACTGCAAAGTAGACTTCGAGGATCTCGCCGTCCTGGCCGCCGGCTGGCTCAACGACGGCTCGTCCGTGCTGCCGTAACCCACCCGCCGCGTCACGCCGGGCCCGCTACCCAACGCGCGAGATATCGCCTGCGCTCGATGGCCGGCCGCACATTTCATCGAAACAGGTCCGATATTCACCGGCCACATATCCTCTTATTGCAGGCATGTCGAAATGCGCCGGTTTTCCGGGCGCGGACGTATTGACCTGTCCCCGACGGAGCATAGAATCAACCGCATGCTGCGCTCTTGCGGAGTGCCGTTGACGGACCCTGGCGGCAACGTCATGGCCGTGCGACGGGAAGACACCTCGGTGCATCCCAGGCTCAATAACGTCGTTGAGCCGCTTCGACATAAAGGACTTCGTGCATGATAAGGAGGTTGCAAAATGGATGCTTCAAGACTCCCCAAAGTATTGCTCTGGCTGAGCGTGCTGGTGCTGCTGGCCGGCCCTTGCCTGGCGACCGAGGCCCAGGAGGCCAAGGCAAAGGCCAAACCTGAGTTCCCGCCCCTGGAAAAAGTCCTCGAGGGCTATGAGAAGGTCATCTCCACCGCCGACGGAGCGAAAAGCCTCTACACGATCTGGACGCGGGAGAAGGACGCCCAGATGCTGGCGGCCCTGCCCAGGGGCTATGCGAACAAGCGGTTCTTCATCGCCCTGACCATCGCCAGCGGAGAGGATTACGCCGGCCTGCAGGCTGGTGACATGTACGTCTACTGGAGGCGCTACGACGACCGCCTGGCGCTGGTCGAGCCCAACATCGAGATCAAATCCACGGGCGATGACGAATCGAAGAGTTCGATCCAACGGCTGTTCACGGATCGGATCATCCTGGACGTCCCGATTGTGACGATCTCGCAGGACTCCAGCATCATCGAGAGGGACTGTCCCGTGATCGACATGGACGCGATGCTGATCGGACAGTGCCAGAAGTTCTTCGGCGGGCGCTTTCGGGTTTCCAACCCCAAGCTCGCCAAAATCAAGAAGGCCAAAGCCTTTCCGCAAAACGTCGAGCTGGCGTTTGAGATCCCCTCGGCCAGCGGACGGCTGCAAACGCTGCATTACTCCATCAGCATTATTCCCGAGAACACGGGCTACAAGCCGCGCAAGGCCGACGCGCGCATCGGCTATTTCACCACGACCTTCAACGACTACGGGCAATTCAAAGACCCCGAGACGAAGGTGCGTTACATCAACCGCTGGCGTCTGGAGAAGGCCGACCCTTCCCTGCAGATGAGCCCGCCGAAGAATCCCATCGTCTTCTATATCGAGCACACCACGCCGGTACGCTATCGCCGCTGGGTGAAACAGGGCCTGCTCTACTGGAACGAGGCCTTTGAGAAGGTTGGAATCTCCGACGCCATCGAAGTCTATTACCAGGACAAGCGGTCAGGCGCCCACATGGAGAAAGACCCGGAAGACGTCCGCTACAATTTCATCCGGTGGCTCAGCAACAACCACGGCACGGCCATCGGCCCCAGCCGTACGCACCCGGAGACGGGACAGATTCTGGACGCCGACGTAATCCTGACCGACGGCTGGATTCGCCACTTTTGGACGACCTACCACAAGATCATGCCGGAGATCGCCATGGAGGGCGTGAGTCCTGAGACGCTGGCGTGGCTGAGCGATCATCCGAACTGGGACCCGCGCATCCGCCTGGCTCCCCCCGCCCAACGCGAGTACATTGCAGAGCAGATCTCCCACGAACACGACCTGCCCTACGGAGGGCACCTTGCCGCGCAAGTCCAAACCGAACTGATCGGTGACGACGAATACGACGGGCTCGCCGACACACTGTGCCAGCGCAACGGCCTGTGCACGTTGGCCTGGGGCAAAGCGTTCGACGTCGCCATGTTCCGCATGAATTTGGCCCTCGCAGGCGGCAAACAGGAGAAGGAAGAAAACAAGGGCGAGAAGAAGAAAAAGGAAAAAGAGAAGGAAGAAAAGGAGCCGACCATCGACGGCATGCCGGAATCATTCATCGGCCCGCTCCTGGCCGACCTGGCTTGTCATGAGGTGGGACACACGCTGGGGCTGAGGCACAACTTCAAGGCCTCCAGCACCTACACCCTGGCCGAAATCAACAGCAAGCCATTCAAAGGCAAGAAGCCGCACGCCGGCTCGGTCATGGACTATCTGCCCGTCAACATCAATATGAAAGACGGCCAGGTCCAGGGCGACTATGCCATGATCGGCGTGGGGCCCTACGACATGTGGGCCATCGAGTACGGATATACGCAGGACGAAAAGAAACTCAAGGACATTCTCAGTCGCGTGGCGGAGCCTGAACTGCAGTACGCCACCGACGAGGACACCTGGGGACCGGACCCGCTGGCGCGCCGATACGATTTCAGCAAGAACCCGCTCGACTACGCCCGCAATCAAATGCGCATCGCCCAGCACAATCGCAAGCGCATCCTCGAGGACCTGGTGGCCGAGGGCGAAAGCTGGGGCAAGGCCCGGCGCTGCTATGAGATCACGCTGGGCATGCAGACGCGGGTGCTCAGTATGATGGGCAACTGGCTCGGCGGCGTTTTCATCCATCGCGACAAGAAAGGCGACAAGAACGGACGCGTTCCTATCGAAGTGGTGCCGGCCAAGCAACAACGCGACGCCCTGGCCTTTGTGATTGAGAACGCCTTCCGCGACGAAGCGTACGGCCTGACGCCCGAGCTGCTGCGCCACATGACGGTGGAGAAGTGGTGGGACGACCAGTCGTCGGTCATGGAGGAATCGACCTGGCCCATTCACGACCGCATCATGGGCATCCAGGCATACGCCTTGAGCATGCTGATGAATCCAACCACACTGGGCCAGGTCTACGACAACGAGTTCCTGCTCGCCGCCGAGACGGACGCGGTTACCCTGCCTGAGCTGCTCGAGACCGTCGCGAAGGCCGTCTGGAGCGAGCTGGACCACATGTCCGAGAAAAAGCACGATGTCCGCAGCCCGATGATCTCGAGCCTGCGACGGAATCTCCAGCGCGAGCACTTGGAACGACTGATCGACCTGAGTCGCCCGAACGCACGCAGCTCGGCCGTCTACAAACCGATTGCTAATCTGGCCGTCGAGCAGCTTCGCCGGATTAAGCAGGAGAAGATCGCCCCGGCGTTGGAGACGCACAGCGAAACGCTCGACGCCTACACCCGAGCCCATCTAAAAGACGCCGCCATGCAGATCGAAAAGGCCCTGGAGGCCCAATACGTCTACGGGCAGCTCTGAGAGAAAACTCATTGTAAGCCAATTATTCGCAAGACTTTACAATTCTTCGGCAAATTATTGCCTGTATGTTGACAGGGGGCCGCAAGTTGTAGGGTGAGTCCTTGACCCACGCGTTTATGCACGTGATTTGCTTACGCGTGGGTTGAGAACTGACCCTACATTTCCTTCCATTACTCCGGCCGGCGGAAGCGATACCTGCGAGAAGGGGCGCAGCGGCGATCCGAATCGAATCCTCACGCCGTGCGAGTTTTTTTGACGCCGAGGCGGTGCGCGCGGTATAATCGTAGGGCTTGGCGGACGGCGCGTTGCGTCCTGGTTGTGGGTCGACGGGCAATCCGCTTTTATCGGTGTGAGGGCCGTCGTGAGGAGACCGCCTGCAAAAGGTTGGGGGTGTGCTGGTTTGCGGCCGCACGGCTGCCATTCTAAAGGTGCCACTTCAAATTCAAAGGAGGATCACCATGTGTAGACAACTATTCTGCTGGATTTCTCTTGCCCTCGTGCTCGGTTGGAGCGCCGGCGCCGTCGGCCAGGAGAACGTCATCGAAAACGGTGAGTTCGACAGCGGCCTCGATTCCTGGGGCCTCTACGGAAGCGCGGGCTTCAGCGTCTCGGTCGTCCAGGACGCCGCTCTATCAGGGGCCAACGCGGCTTTCATCGACATAACCGATGCCGCGGCGGCAACCAGCATAGGAATCGCCCAGGGACCGCTGCCGCTGGTGCAGGGAGAAACCTACCAAGTTGGCTTTACCGCCAAGGCGGACCAGGACCGGGAGATGGTGATCCTGATACAGCTTTACAATGGATCCAATTGGATCGACATCTTCCTGGAGAGGGCTGCGTTGACCACCGAACCCCAGGAATTCGTCTACGAATACACGTACGACAGGGAATCGGCGGCGGATCATCCCGACTGGTCGATCGACGTTTACTACATGCTCAAGGGAGCATGGTGGGCCATGACCGGCTCGAACCTGAACTCGAAAGTATGGATCGACCGCATCCACATCGGAGAACCGGAGGAAATCCAGGTTGTGACCAAAGCATTCGGCCCGGACCCGAAAGACGGCGCCGTGATCGATACCACCTCGTATATGCTCAGGTGGATGCCGAGCGATTTGGCCGTCTCACACAACCTCTACATCGGAGAGAACCTTGAGGACGTTGAAGAAGGCAACGTGGACGTCTTCACCACAGCGGCTCCCCTGGCGGCGCTGGGAACAGACGATGTTCTCTACCCGGACGGGCTGGTTCGCGGCACAACCTACTACTGGCGAGTCGACGAGGTCAACGACGTCCACCCCGACAGTCCCTGGGAGGGCGATGTCTGGAGCTTCCTGGTTCGGCCTGAGACAGCCTGGGGGCCCACGCCGACAGATGGAGCTACTCTCGTTATCCCGGATCAGGATTTGAGCTGGGAGGTGGGCGTGGGAGCGCTATTCCACACGGTTTACTTCGGAGAGAGCTTCGATGAAGTCAACGACGCCACCACCGGCGGAGACATGCTCACCCAGACGACATACGATCCCGGAACGTTGGAGGAGAACAAGACCTACTACTGGCGGGTCGACGAGTTCGCCCAGACCGGGACGCACAAGGGCGAGGTCTGGAGCTTCACGACGGTGCACCCGGTTCCCATCACCGACCCGGACCTGATCGGCTGGTGGACGTTTGAAGAAGGCGAGGGCATTACGGCGGTGGACCAGTCAGGCTACGGCGGACACGGCGCCATCGTCGGAGGCCCGCAGCGAGTGGATGGATATTACGGCCAGGCACTGGATTTCACCGCGAACGGCCAGTACGTGAATTGCGGGACCACAGCGGGGCAGGAAATCACCAACGATTTCACTCTGGCCGCCTGGGCTCGGCTGGCGCCTGACACGGCCGGTAACTATGGGGGCGTCGCCGGCAAACTCACGAATGGCAACAGCTACAAGGGCTTCGCCCTCGTGCGCCACAGCACGAATGTCTATCGCCTGTGGGTCGGCGACGGGACGACCGATCTTGCCAAGAGTGGTGTTAGCAGCGACGACCTCTATATGGATACAGAATGGCATCACGTCGCCGGTGTGCGCGAAGGACAGATCAACTCCCTGTACGTCGACGGCGTTAAACAGGCCGCAACGTCGGAAACAGATCTTGTCGTAAGCCCGGAATGGTTCCACATCGGCAGGCAGTACAGCCATATGGACGACCGTTACTTCCGCGGCACTATCGACGACGTCCGCCTCTACAACAAGGCGCTCACCGAGGCCGAGCTGGCGGAGGCCATGCGGGGCGATCCGCTCCTGGCGGCGAATCCCGAGCCCGGTCGCGGGGCGCTGGTGGACATCCGAGACGTGACGGTCCTGCGCTGGAGCGCCGGCGATACGGCCGCCTCGCACGACGTGTACTTCGGTCAGGACAGGGACGCGGTCGTCGCGGCCGACAGGGATGCGCCCGAATATCAGGGCAACCAGCCCGGTACGAGCTTCTCCGTAGCCGGCTTGGTCGAGTTCGCCGGCGGCGCTTACTACTGGAGAATCGATGAGGTCGAGGCCGACGGCACGACCATCCACCAGGGCGACCCCTGGAAGTTCACCGTGCTGGATTACCTCGTTGTGGACGACTTCGAGAGTTACAGCAATGAGGTCGGCCAGCGCGTCTTCGAGACATGGGTCGACGGTGTCGGCTTCACCCAGCCGGTGGATACTCCGGGCAACGGCAGCGGCGCGTTGGTCGGGCACGACATCTGGAGCCCCGACAGTCCTTACACGGAGATCGTCGAAACCGGCGACGTCCACGGCGGAAGCCAGGCCATGCCGTTGTACTACAGCAACAGCGCTTCGCCCTTCTACTCCGAGGCCGAGCGGACGTGGGCGGCGCCTCAGGACTGGACGGTCACGGGCGCCGACACGCTGACGCTCTATGTCAGAGGCGAAGCGGATAACGACCCGGCTCCGTTGTACGTGGCGGTCGAGGACACGGCCGGCCGCGTCGCCGTGGCGCCCCACGCCGATGCGGCAGCGACTACGCTGGACGACTGGACCGAGTGGAACGTACCGTTTGCCGACTTGACCGCGGCCGGCGTCTCGATGACGGCGGTAAAGAAGATGTACATCGGCGTAGGCAGCCGTACCGCCCCGACCCCGGGCGGCGCCGGTGTGATCTACGTCGACGATATTCGGGTCACCAAGCCCGGTTTGTAGGCACAGAAGAGGCACGGCCCGACCAAGAAGATGAACCCACCGCCTGTTAGAGCCCTGCGTGGGGCTCTAACGGGTGGTGACCGAGAGTCGTTGCGCTCAAGCGTCAGGCACCGAGACAACGACGAGCACTACACGAAAGTCTGAGACACAAGGTTGGAGCCCGAACGTTTTTTCGTATCGTAACCACTTTGATAATGGAGGACTGCTATGTGTAGGAAACTGGTTTTCACACTTCTTATTGTAGGGCTGACAGCTTGCGTCGCTCAGGCGGACCTGGTCAGTCACTGGACGCTCGATGAGGGCGCCGGTAAGATCGCCTATGATTCAGGACCCGGCGGAAACGACGGGATCCTCCAGGACAATCCCGCCTTAGAGAATCCCACATGGATTGCCGGTGTTATCGGCGGTGCCATGGAATTCTATGGTACCGGGGTAGCAGGCACCGGTGGAGACTTCTTCAATTGCGGCAGTGACCCCAGCCTGGCCATCACCGGCCCGATCTCCATCGCCCTCTGGATACGACCTGACGCCGATGACCCGGAGGGAAAGGGCGCAGCCGGCGGTGAGACAGCGCCACTGTCCAAGGCGACGGGCGATTGGATGTGGCAAGTTCGATACGGCTGGCATACGGCAACACCTTACATGGGATTCCAGTTCAATACGTCGCCCCGGACATGGGTCTACACCGACCGGAAGCTGGAGCGTTACGAGTGGGTCCATATCGCGTGTTCCCACGACGGCGAAACGGTGAAATGCTATCTCAACGGAGAGGAAACGGACTCGGCCCCCATGGGCCAGATCACCAGCAACAATACCCCGGTACTCATCGGCTCGGACGGATGGGGCAGTGACTGGACCGGCGCAATCGACGATGTCAGGATCTACGATCACGGCATCTCGGAAGGAGAGCTTCTGGCGATCATGTCGCCCGAACCGGTCCCGACCGCCTACGGCCCCACGCCCAAAGATGGGGCCATGATCATGGCGACAGCCACTCTGCTCAAGTGGCAGCCCGGCGCTTACGCCCACACGCACGACGTCTATTTCGGGGACAGCCTCGAGGCCGTCAGCGCCGCGACGCCGGATGACGCCGACGTCTATGCCGGACGATTGGGCGTGGAGATGATGCCCGTGGGCGCCGAAGGCAATCCGTATCCCCAAGGGCTGATCCCCGGGACAACCTATTACTGGCGCGTGGACGAGGTCAACGACACTGAACCCAATAGCCCGTGGAAAGGGAACGTCTGGAGCTTCTCGATCCAGCCGGTGACGGCATTCAATCCCTATCCGGCGGACGGGATGAAGTACGTGGATCCCGATCAGGACCTGATCTGGGATGCGGGCATGGGCGCCCTCTTCCACACCGTATTCTTTGAAGAGAGCTTCGAAGAAGCGAGCAACGCCACGCAAAGCACCTGGATGACCACCGAACCCACGCTGGATGTGGGTACCCTGGAGCTCGACAAGACGTACTACTGGCGCGTGGACGAATTCACGACCTCGGCGCAAACGCACAAGGGACCGGTCTGGAGCTTCACCACGCGGGGCGAAGGCGGCGGCGTCAAAGCCGAATACTTCGCTGGCATGGACTTGGCGGGCGATCCGGTCCTGACGCAGATCGAGCCCTCCATCGACCACGCCTGGGGCAGCGGCGAAGTCGCCGCCGGTCTCAGCGACAGCGTCTCGGCCCGCTGGAGAGCCAACCTCGAAGCCCCGTTCACCGAGACGTTTACGCTGATTACCACCAGCGACGACGGCGTCCGGCTCTGGCTCGACGACCGGTTGGTGATCGACAACTGGACCGACCACGGCACCACGGACAACACAGCCAAAGTCGATCTCGTCAAGGGGCAGATCTACTTGATCCGCATGGAATACTATGAGAACAGTGGTGGCGCGGTGGCCCAACTGTCCTGGGAAAGTCCGACGATCCCGCGGCAATTCATCCCTCAGGGCTGGCTGCAACTGCCGTTCTGGGCGACCGTCCCCTCCCCGGTCAATGGCGAACCTCATGCGATTCAAACGCCCATCCTGACCTGGACTGCCGGCGACGAGGCGACAGCCCACGATGTGTACTTCGGCGAGGACGCCGAGGCCGTGGCCAACGCCACACCGGCCGACGCAGCGGTCTATCGCGGCCAGCAGGCCGCCGGGGCGACCAGTTTCAATCCGGGCCCGTTGGAATGGGGCAAGACGTATTACTGGCGCGTCGATGAGATCAACCCGGCCAACGCGGACAGCCCCTGGAAAGGCTGCGTACGAAGCTTCACCACGGCCGATTTCCTCCTCGTCGAGGACTTCGAGAGCTACACCAACGAGGTCGGCTCCCGTGTCTTCGAGAAGTGGGTCGACGGCATCGGCTACAGTATGCCCGAGCCGGGCCATCCGGGCAACAGCACCGGGGCGTCCGTGGGCCACGACATCTGGAGCGTCGAAAGCAAGCACTACAACGGTTCGATCATGGAGACCGACGACGTCCACGGCGGGTATCTGGCCATGCCGCTCTATTACAACAACACGGCCAGCCCGTATCGCTCCGAAGCCGAGCGGACCTGGACCGTGGCGCAAGACTGGACCAGCAATGGCGTCGATACGGTAACGCTTTACGTCATGGGCAACCCCGGCAACGGCGTCACGCCCCTGTACGTCGCGATCGAAGACGCCGCCGGACACGTTGGCGTCGTGAGCCATCCCGATGCGGAGGTCGTAACGAAACTCGGGTGGACCGAGTGGAACATACCGGCAAGCGAGTTCACCGCCGCCGGCGTCTCCATGACCGCCGTGAAGAAGATGTATATCGGCCTCGGCAGCCGCACCGCGGCTACGCCCGACGGTACGGGTATGATCCTTGTGGACGACATCCGCATCACCAAGGCGGCCGCTCAATAGTCGAGCGATGCCCTGATGAAATGCATTCTGTGGAGTTTCGTGAGAATTCGAAGTAAACGGAGGGCTGCGAGCGACGCTTGCAGCCCTCCTTTCTATGCATCACCCGTCGCAACAGGATCGCCGGCATCGTGGGAATATCGCACGCATTTTCTATTGAAAAAGAAGGGGCGATTTGATATAAATTATAGGGTAGTTTGCCCTGCGAATGTGGTTGCTATGGATCGTTCTGTGCGAACATCATGATGGGAGCATGTTGTTCCGCGTTTCTCGTTCCAATGTATGGGGTGCGCCGGTGCGGCGCCGAACCAAAATGCTACCTTGAATATTTTGCAGGAGGGTCATCATGAGTCGAGAGCTAACCTATCTGGCTTCTTTTCTATTGGTCGCGGGGATGGCCGCCCGAGTATCGGCCCAGTTGCCGCCGGGGTGGTCGAACCAGGATATTGGAGGACCCGCCGCCGTCGGCAGCGCCCAGTACGACCAGACCACCCGAACGTGGACGATACAGGCCGACGGCACGGGCATCCGAGGCACGGCGGACCAGTTCCACTTCGTGTACAAGCCGTTGACCGGCAGCGGCGAACTGGTCTTGCGCGTCGTCAGCCTCGAGCCCGCCGTCGATGAATGGGCCATGGCCGGGGTGATGATTCGCCTGTTTCTCACTGAGGACTCGCCCTATGCGTTCATGGGGATAACCCCCAACGGGCCCGCCCAGGACCACGGCGCCACCTATTGGGGCCGAGGTCTCCCCGGCACCGCCGCCGACCATGAAAGCAGCGGTGCGATGACGTTTCCCTACTGGGTCAAGATCGTACGCGACGGCGCCATCTTTGCGGGCTATCACTCGCCCGACGGCGAAACCTGGACGGAACAGTGGAGCTCGGAGGAACCCCTGGTGCCGCCGGACACGTACATCGGCCTGGCGGTGACGTCAAACGTAGGGGGAACGCTGGTGAAGGCCGTCTTCGACGAAGGGCCGGTAAAGGCCCACAGCCCCAACCCCGCCGACGGAACCCAGCATGTAGCCGTACCGTACCTGCGCTGGAAGCCGGGAGTAGCCGCTGCCTTCCACGACGTGTACTTCGGAACCAACCCGAATCCGGGGCCCGACGAATACATCACCCGCCTGCCCCTGCTGCAAACGTTGTACTTCCATACCCCCGGCATCGAGCCCGGAGCAACGTACTACTGGCGCATCGACGAGGTCGATGCCGACGAAACGACCATCCGTACGGGCGATGTTTGGAGCTTTACCGCCGCACCTTACACAGCCTACGCGCCGCAGCCCTGGGACGGAGCCCGCTGGGTGGACCTCGAAACCGACCTCCAGTGGACTCCGGGTGTCGAGGCGACGACGCACGATGTGTACTTCGGCACCGACAAAGCGGCGGTGCAGGCCGCCGATCCCAACACCTTGATAGGCAATCAGGCCGCTCCGACCTATGATCCGGGCACGCTTGCCGAGAACACGACGTACTACTGGAGAATTGACGAGCACGGTGACGGTGACGTAGTGCATGAAGGCCAGGTCTGGAAATTCACCACCTTTGGCCCCGGCGCGGGTGTGAAGGCCCGATATTTCGAGGGCATGGAACTTTCCGGAGCCCCCGTGCTTAGCCAGGTCGAAGATTCCGTCGACCACAACTGGGGCAGCGGGGAGGTAGTCGCCGGCATCAACGATCAAATCTCCGCCCGCTGGACGGCGAATCTGGAAGCCCCCTTCACCGAAACGTATCAAATCATCGCCAACAGCGACGACGGTGTCCGCCTCTGGCTCGACGGCCGCTTGCTGATCGACAACTGGGCCAATGGCAATACGGAGGACACCGCCGTGGCAGACCTCGTGGCGGGCCAGGCCTACTACCTGGAAATGGAATGGTATGAGGATGGAGGCGGGGCCGTGGCAGCGCTGTCCTGGCAGAGCCCGTCGATTCCGAAGCAGTCCATTCCCACCGGCTGGCTGCAGCTTTCGACCCGGGCGACCGATCCGTACCCGGCCAACACCGCCGTCGATACCACTCAGAACCCGCTGCTGCGCTGGAGGGCGAGCGAAAGCGCCGCCGTGCACAATGTCTATTTCGGCGACGACGCCGAGGCCGTGGCCGATGCCACGCCCGCCGACGCCGGCATCTATCGCGGACAGCAGGCGCTGGAGACCACCACGTTCAATCCCGGCCCGCTGGAGTGGAACAAAACCTACTACTGGCGCGTCGACGAGGTCAATGCGCTGGACGCGGACAGCCCCTGGAAAGGCGTTGTTTGGCGCTTTACGACGGCTGACTTTGTCGTCGTCGATGACTTCGAGAGCTACACCAACGACGTGGGCCGGCGCGTCTTCGAGAAATGGGTCGACGGGCTCGGCTTCACCCTGCCGGAACCGGGACATCCGGGCAACGGCACCGGGGCCGCCGTCGGACATGACATCTGGAGTGCGGAAAGCCCGTACCTCAACCGCCTCCTCATGGAAACCGGCAAAGTCCACGGTGGCGGCCAGGCCATGCCGTTGTACTACGACAACACGAAGACACCCTACCGCTCCGAGGCCGAACGGACCTGGACCACGGGGCAGAACTGGACCCTCAACGGCGTCGATACCCTCATCCTGTACACCCGCGGTGAGGTGGCCAACGATGGGGTCCCGCTGTACGTGGCGGTCGAGGATACCGCCGGCAGAACCGCGGTCGTGGCCTGTCCGGAGTCCGCGGCGGCGACCGCTACGGACTGGGTCGAGTGGAAGATCCCGCTGAGCGATCTGACCGACGCCGGCGTGGCGGTGACCGCCGTCAAGAAAATGTCCATCGGCGCAGGTAGCCGCACCGCCCCAACCCCCGGCGGTACCGGCGTGATCTACGTCGACGACATCCGCGTCGATAAGCCTTGAACGGCCCCGGGAATCGAACGCTGAGATACTGAGAGAATGTTTTGTACGTTGGCGCGCAGCCGACGTACACGAATGTCCTGCAAAAGAAACTGGATAGGAGGTCAATGATGTACAAGAAGCTTGTTCTTATGGGCATTGTGACGCTGGGCCTCGTGGCCGGCTCAGCCCAGGCTGAACTGGTAGGTCACTGGCGGTTGAACGAAGGAGCCGGAAGCATCGCCTACGATAGCAGCGGCAATGGAAACGATGGAACCATTGAAGGCGAGCCCGAGTGGGTTGCCGGCGTGCTGGGCGGAGCCCTGCTGCTCGACGGCGTGGATGATTATGTCGAGATTCCGCACTCAGAAATTCTGACGGTGGATGACGAAGTCACCGTCATGGCCTGGATCAACGCGGCGCGACACGAGTTTCCCGGCGCGGGCTATCAGGGCATAATCGCCAAGTCCAACGGGCCTCGGTCGTACAGCCTTTACGTGCAGGGCGCCGGGACTCTTCACTTCAGCACAGCCGGCGTGGGCAGTTCCAGCTCGGAAACTATTCCGCTCAACGAATGGGTCCACGTGGCGGCACAGGTCGTGGGTGGCGAACATCGCTACTTCCTCAACGGTGAACCTGCCGGTGGCGGTGGCAGCGGGATCGCTCTGCCGGGCACAGCCGACACCGCCAATGTACTCATCGGCAATACGTGGGAAGCCAATCGCGAATTCGGCGGTATGATTGATGACGCTCGCATCTACAACCATGCCCTGGACGAGACAGAGCTTCAGGAGGCCATGACGGATATTCCGTTCCCGCTGGCGCTGGCTCTCGACCCGGCGGACAGCTCCATGATCGGGCAGACCCAGTATACCTTGAAGTGGAAAGCGGGAGACTTCGCCGCTTCGCACGTGGTCTACTTTGGCGAGAGTTTCGATGAGGTGGACCAGGGGCTGGTGGAGCCGATTGACACGACGCAGGCGTCTCTTTCCACCGCCTCGATCCCGGCCTACGCCACCGGACTGACGCCCGGGCAGACCTATTACTGGCGGGTGGATGAGGTCAACGATCTGCATCCGGACAGCCCCTGGAAAGGCAACGTCTGGAGCTTCCGGGTCCAGCCGGTAACGGCCTGGAATCCCTCTCCCGCCGACG
>CAYPZL010000031.1:0-37492 GCA_964415045.1 uncultured Pirellulales bacterium
CGCCGCCGATCTCTGCCGAGATCGCTCCACTGACAGCAACCGCATCGGACGCGGGCGCGCCCCAGGTCGGATCGTTGTCCCAGCCCTTCCAGCCGCCCTGACCGTGCAGATCACTGCCGGCCGCGTAATCCTCGAAATCCTCGGCAAACGGAGGATAGAAATAGGCTCTCGCATGCGCCAGGATCTCTTCATCGGAGAGGGCTCCGCTGTAGATCGCCACGCCGAAGATCGTGCCATCGAACGGATCGATGAAGTCACTGCCCTCTTCGTCGCGGGTGGCGTAGCCGATACCGACAATGCCCGACAACGTAATGGGGCCGTCGACACTGGCTTGATAGACGCCGTTGACGTACAGCGCGGTCGTGCCGGCAGCTTCGCTGGACACAAAGACCAGATGGGTGTACTCGCCCAGCGCGTTGGCCACGCCGAAATCATAGTCCATTACGCCGAAGTGAGTCGCGCCGTAGGTCCCGGTGTTGTTCCACTGCTCGTATTTGAGCGCGGCTTTGGTCTCACCGAAACCGATCCTTCCGATCAGGGCCATGCTGACCTCTTCCTCGTCGGGATTGGCACGGACGACGAACTCGTAGGTGATCTCGCCGCCCAACTCGCCGATATCATAAACCCCGGCCTCCACCTGGGTGGCGACGAAGTTCGGCTCGGCGGCGGCCACGGCAGCGGCCCAACTGGCCGTGTTTTCGTCGGTCAGCGTGAAGCTCCAGACCAGACCGGGGGCAACCGTAGCGTCGGCCAACATCTCATCGACCTTCCAGTAGTACGTAGTGCCTCTGATGAGCGGCCCGGGAACATCCATACTGGTGTCGTTTGTCGGACCCAGCAATAGGTTGGGATCGCTGGCTGCGACCTGGTTTGCGTCCGTTCCCAGATAGACAAAGTGCATCATGGCACCGTCACCAGGCAGCCACGCAAGTCGCGTGAACGTCTCCGGGTCCACAACGGCCCCGCTAACCGGCTCCGGCTTCCAGGCAATCAAGACGTCGGCGAACATCTGGCGAATCTCTTCTTCGGTGAACGACTTGTCGTAGACGCGGGCGTCATCGATGATCCCGTCGATCGACGTTTCGTCATTGCGGTTGATACCGAAAGCGAACTGATTGAACGTCGTGTTCGTGGCATCCAGAGTCCCGGTCGCCCCGAGGAAGCCGTTGTAGTAGGTAACGGCATTGGAATCCTCGCAGGTCAAAGCGAGATGGACCCACTCCGTGGTCACGGGACCGAACGCCAGAGTCGTACCACCCGGAGGGTTGACGCGGTAGACGCCGGGATCGCCGCCGTTCGTGTCGATCTGGATACCGGCGGTGTTGGGGTAATGACTGGCGAAGACGCCGCTGTACTGGCGTTGCCCCACGAATCCGGCCTTCACCCACACGGCCACGGTAAAGGCGGGCCAGCTCGTAGCCTCGGGCAGGGCGTGCTTGAAGTATTCCCTGTCCGCCAGACCGCTGAGCGTCAGACCGCCGCCATCATATCCGTCCGTCCACTCCGGCTCGCCCACGAAGGTGGCATGATGATCGCGCCCGGTCATATCCAGGGCGGTCCGTCCGGCGCCTTCCTCGAGCGGATACCAGGCAACCAGATTCGGGTCGTCGACCGGGGCCACCGTGGGCACCGTCGAGAAACTCCAAACGGGACCGGTGACCCACACGCCGTTGTAGAACTCATCGACACGCCAGTAGTAGGTCGTGTCCTTTTCGAGTGGTCCCTGCTCGGAGATCGGGTCCATCTGCGGCATCGCGCCGGTGGCATTAGCGACCTCGTCCGCATCGGTGCCGAAATAGACGGCGTGCATCAGGGGGCTCCATCCGGCTGTCCAGCTCAACTGACCATCGAGGAACACGTTGATCAAACCATCGGCCGGCTGAGGGGCGTACGCCCGCTGGGGGGCCACCCAGAAGCTCCAGACGTCGCCCGTGTGAACCGTTCCGTCGGCCTCCACGTCGTCGATACGCCAGTAGTACGTTTCTTCCTGGACCAGATCGGTGGCGGTGTAGGTCGTCTCCGCCTGCTGCACCTGCATCTCAGCCGGACCAAGTTCGGGGTTCGTGCCAAGGTACACCGCGTGCTCGGCCGCAAAGCTCCCCGGTTCCCACGCAAGGACGACCGACGCGGCCTCAATCAACGCGCCGTCGGCCGGGTCAGGCTTATAAGACCTGGGCCGCATCGCCAACACGGCAACCTCATCGGCCGTGATCGCTCGGTCGTAGATGCGTACTTCGTCAAACATACCGTTGAGCTGCCGGTCGCCATGGGAAGCACGCACACCGATACCGACATCCGCATCTTCCGTAAGGTTCCAGATATTCTGCGCGTTGACCGTATCATCACCCTGCGTATCTTCCACACCGTCTACATAGAGTTGCGTTCCCGGAGGTTGCAGGTTCGCGCCCTCGGCGACAGCCATGACCACGTGGTGCCATTCGCCGTCATTGACCATCGCAGCGCCTCTGAACCGGCCGTTGCCATGCTCGGCGCGGAGTCTGCCGCCGTGGATGCGGAGGTTCTGGTATTGACCGCCCACGCCCGTGCCATCCCTGCTGCCCCAGTTCACCAGCGAGCCGTCGCTGGTTGTTTTGATCCAGCAGGCAACGCTGAACGGCTTCTGGAAGGGATTGTTGGGATCCGTACGGTCGGCGTTGATCCCCTTGTAGCCGGGAATGGTAACGTAGTCGCCACTGCCGTCAAGGGAAACAGCCCCGCCCCACAGGCCGTTCTCGACCAGCGTCGCATCACCGACGAGCACACCGTCGCGGCCGTTGCCGGAGGAATCGAGCGTGTCGCCGTCGAACTTCCACCAGCCCACTAAATTCGGGTCCAGATCCTGTGCCAGACCCGTTGCGGCTCCCGCCGCAAGGATGAAAATGAATGCCAAGTACCATAGTTGCCTGCTCATGGTTGTTCTCCCAAAAATGACTCCTGACTTGAATTGGGGCCCTGTTGCAAGCCCGCCATTTCCGCAAGCCAACCCATCCGTCGAACGCAGATTGGGCCGTGCCCACACAAAGACAAATCGTAGAGAAACCGCATCACCTCCTTCTGTTTCTTCTTCGGCTATCGCCGGACGTCAGTTGAGTAGGGATTGGGTGCGTAAGGTGTCTGTCATTCTGGTGGGAAATAACAGCAAAACGACCTCTTCGGCTGTGCATGCTGATACCTGCCTCCGGTAACGACCGCCTGGCTGCTCCCGGGGCCGTAGAAGGGCGAATATGGCACCTACACTTTGTACCGATAATATATCAGTTTCCGCCGCATACGTCAACCTGACTCATAAGAAGCCTGAAGAAAATACCGCTTCGAGGGCAAGCGACAGCCGATAACGATTGCCCCCGGCGTCAGGCGACCACGCAGCCCGATTCAACAAAACCAGCAGAAGGAGCCGGAATCCGCAGAAGAAACGCTGACAGGACGACTCCAAGGTCAAGCCGTCGGCGAAACCTGGCAGAGAGGGTCGGTGGCTCCAGCGGAGATTCGCCGGAGCCACCGTCCCTTGTACGCAAAAAACGCATCAAACCGGATTGAACCCGGCCCGACTACTGCACGTCATTGGGCTCTTCCGGGGCTCCCTGCATGATCCGGATGTCGTCGATAAGGACCATGCCGGTGCCGTCGGGCTGCGGATTCGCCGGGTCGCCCACTCCGATGGCCATCGTCCTGATCACCCGGAGGTTCACGCCGGCCGAGAGGAACTCACTCAGGTCAACCGCCCAGGGCCGCCACTCATTGTCGAGCACGGCGCCGGTGCCGTCCGGATGAAGCACGCTGGCGGAACGACCGGCTGTATCCTCGACCGTCACGTACAGGCTCGCAGGCGAATTGCCCGGATGGTCCACGCCGATCTCGGCCATTTCCCAACCGCCGCTTACGCCGCCGGTCGTCTGGATCTGCGAGAATTCCGCCGTCGTCGGGTTATTCGAGCTGTGGCTCGTCAACGCCAAACCGATGTACAGCGTTCCGCCCATAACCACCGTGTCCTGCGAGGCGGCCGGATCCGGGCCGACGTCCACCCAGCTCACACCGTCGGCCGAGTGTTGCGCCCTCAGCTCGTTGCCCGTCCGCGTCAGCTTCACCCAGCGCGGCGCCACGATACCCGCCTCGGTCGTTCCCGTGCTGGTGCTGCTGGTGGCCAGGCGCCGCTGGAACGCCACACCGCTGCTCGGCGACACCACCACCATGGCGTGCCGCGAGCCCGGATCCAGGTTTTCGCGAATCATCACGCCGCCCTTGGCCCAGGCATGCGTATTCTCAATGCTGTCGACGCGAGCGATGATCGTACCGTCGCCGTTGAGACGCTTGTAGACAAAGCGGCATTCATCGGCCACGTTCCAGATATCCGCTCCGGCCGCACTCATCGTGATCGCATCCGGAGCCGTCTGCAGGAAATCCACCGGGGCGCCCCGCAGGTGTACGACCAGCGTGTTCACATCGTTGAACGTCCAGTCCTGAGATGCGACCCAGGTCCGCGTGGCCTCCGATTTGTACGGCGTCGCCGAATTGTCGTAATACAGCGGCATCGCCTGGCGACCGCTGTAGACGTCGTCGGTCTCCATAATCGTGTCGTTGTAGTGCGGACTCTCCAGGCTCCAGACATCATGGCCCACCGCCGAGCCGGTGCCGTTGCCGCTGCTGCCGTCGGGGAAGTAGTCGTCCGGCGAGAAGCCCAGCCCGTCGATCCACGCCTGGAAGACACGGTTCGGGCTCTCGTTGGTGTAGCTCTCGAAATCGTCCACGATCAGGTAATCGGCGACCGCAAAACTCCACACGCGTCCGGCGGTGATGCTGCCATCGGTATTGATCTCATCGACGCGCCAGAAATAGCCCTGGCCCCACTCAATGCCCTCGGCCGGCGTGTAGCTGGTTGCGCCCAGCCGGCCGCGGTAAACACCCGAGGTATCGCTCGCATCGGCCGCGGCCACTGCCGCTTCGTCGGCGCCGAAATACACGTCGTGCTGCGAAGTGCTGTCGCCGGCCGTCCACGTCAGCGGCGACGCCGTCCGGACATCGGCCACCGATGCATCGGCAGGGCTCGGATTCCACGCCCGCAACGGATCGATCCGCATCACCAGTTGAAGTTCCTCCAAGCTCAACTCGCGATCAAAGACGCGCAGGTCGTCTATCGTGCCGGCGAACCAGTTCGCAATGTTGCGGTTGGTCCCGAGAGCGAACTCGTTGAATAACGTGTCGGGCAGCGTCGTGCTGGCCATCCAGACACCGTTGCGGTACAGCTTGGCCGCGGTGCCCGTCGCCGTTACGGCCAGATGGACCCAGTCCGTGCTAACGGCGCCGATGACCATCGCGCTGCCAACATAGTTGATCCGGTAACTTCCCGGGAGCAAGCCATCGACGTCGATCTGGAAGCCGCCCGTGTTGGGCGTGTGGCTGCTGAAAGCACTGCTGTATTGATCCTGGCCCAGCGTCGCGGCTTTGACCCAGAAAGACACGGTGAAGGCGGGCCAGTCTTCCACGGCGTCAAAGGAATAGACCACGCTGTCGTTGATGCCGTCGCATTCCACGGCGGCCCCGTCGTAACCTTCCGCCCAAACCGGTCCATTCCTAAACTCGCCGTGGCTGCCATGACCGGACCAGTCGACGGCCCGGGAGCCAAGCCCGGCATCCATCTTCCACCAGCAGCGAAGATTCGGGTCGGTGATGGGGATCTCGGGCAGGGTCGTGAAGCTCCAGACATTCCCCGTGACCTTACCGCCGGCCTGATCCACTTCATCGACGCGCCAATAATACGTCGTTTCCATCTCCAGATCGCCCGTGACGAACGTCGTCTCATACGTGTTGCCTTTGAACGTATCGCCCGTACCTTCGGCCACCTGCGTCTCATCGGCGCCGAAGTAGACGTCATGAGAGAGACCGTTGAGACCCTTGAGCCAGCTCAGAGTCACATTGGGATCCGCATACGGCTCGCCATCGACAGGGACCGGCATCCAGGCCTCATTCGGCGAGAATACGAACGTCCAGACATCGCCAGTGTAGACGGTGCCGTCGGGATCGACCTCGTCGACGCGCCAGTAGTAGGTCGTCCCCGGCTCAAGACCGGGCGGGTGCCAGTAAAGCGTCATCGGCAGACCCGAGCTGACCAGGTCCGCCTCGCCCAGCTCCGGGGTGGTGCCGAGATAGACGCTGTGAGATATAGCCGTAGGCCTCGGTTCCCAGCTCAACAGAGGATTGGTCACGCCCACGGTCCCGTCGGCCGGGTCGGGGTTGTAGGCCTTCGGACGCATGGCCAGCGCCGCGACCTCGGCGGCCGTGAGCACTTTGTCGTAGATCCGCACCTCGTCGAGCACGCCGATGAAAGGCCGGTCGCCCCGAGTGTGTCGATAGCCGATGCAGAGGTCGAGTTCCGGATTGGCCACAACATCGAAGGCGTCCGGATCGCTCGAACTTCTGGTGTCATCGCTTCCGTCGACATACAACGTGACGTCACCGCTGGAAGCCGTGGCGTTTTCGACAGCCGTAGCCGCCACGTGGTGCCATTCGCCGTCGGTCAAATCGCTGTTACCCTGCACGTTGCCCGAGCCGTGTGAAATTCGCAGCCGGTTGGCCTGCAATCGAAATTCCACCCTCTGAAGGCTCACGTCAGCACCCCAGAGCGTGATCTGTTGTTGGGCGGTGTTCGTGGTCTTGATCCACGCCGCGATGCTGAACGCATGGGTACCCAGAATGCCTTTGTATCCTCCGACAGTAACGTAATCATCGCCGTCTAACTCGAGCGCCTCGCCATACACACCGGCGACGAACAGTGGATCGCCGTTAATCAGACCGTCACGACCGTTGCCGGAAGAGTCCAGGGCATTGCCGTCAAACGTCCACCAGCCGACCAGATTTGGATCGACTTCCTGGGCCCGGGCCGTGCCGGCCGCGAACCCCATGATGACAATAAGAATGCTGTACAGGACTTGCTTGCCCATCGTGATCCTCCTTCACAATAAGTGCCTAAAACTTCAGGGCCCGTCTCGAACCCATTCTTTCAGCGGACCTGTCCCGCCCCCGTGTCGCCGTCGGACAGCGCCCGCGCACAGTCCTATCTTATTGAGAGAAGACTCTACCTCCTTTCTCGGCTATCGGCAGCGCGATGTTTACCGCGAAATCGGAATGACGGAACAGCCCGCGATGACTTGGAACTCTCGGGGCCCTTGACTTGCCCGCGCTCTCTTGCATGCCGCTCACCTGCCTCCAATGAAGACGGTTCGCATGTTAATGCGCCGTTCATCTCCTCCCTGTGGTCCGCAAAGAATGAGTACGGCGCCTACAAGCCGTACCGATAATATACCACCCACAGCCGCGCAGGTCAACACGCCCGGCGGTTGACGCGCCAAAACGGCCCGGCGCGGCCCTTTGGGATGGGTGAATGCAGAAAAAAAGAGGGCCGGTGACTCCAGCGAAGTTCGCCGGAGCCACCGGCCGTTGTACGCGAGAAACGCGTCAAGCCGGTCGGAACCAGGCCTGACTATTGCACGTCATTGGGCTCTTCCGGGGCTCCCTGCATGATCCGGATGTCGTCGATCAGGACCATGCCGGTGCCGTCGGGCTGCGGATTCGCCGGGTCGCCCACTCCGATGGCCATCGTCCTGACCGCCTGGAGGTTCACGCCGGCCGAGACGAACTCGCTGAGGTCGAGCGCCCAGGGCCGCCATTCACTGCTGAGCACGGCGTCGGTGCCGTCCGGATGGAGCACACTGGCGGAGCGGCCGGCCGTGTCCGTGACCGTCACGTACAGGTTCGCCGCCGAGTTGAGCAAATGGTCCACGCCGATCTCCGAGAACGTCCATGCGCCCGAGGCGCCGGTGATCTCGATGCCGGAGAATTCCGCCGTTGTCGCCATGCTGGTGTTGTGGCTGGTCACCGCCAGACCGACGTAGATCGTGCCACCCATGACGACCGTCTGGGGATTCGAAGGCGAAGCCGTCCAACCTTCGGTTGCCGGGTCGTTGGAGTAATAGGCGTTGAACTCATTGCCCGTTCGCTCCAGCTTGAGCCAGAGCGGGCAGCGCGCCGCGTTCTGCTCAGGCGTAGCCTGGCCGCCATCGTTCGCGGCATCACCGGCGGTTGTCAGCCTGGTGGTGAACCGGAAACCGTTGCTGCCGGTCACGTGCGACATCGCAAACCGCGAATCGGGTTCGAGGCTCTCGCGAATCATCAAACCGGCTTTCGCAGCGGCGTTCGTGAGGATCAGACTGTCAATGCGGGCGATCGCCGTGCAGTCGCCGACGAGAGGCTTGTGGGCAAAGGTGAACTCGTCCGCAGTGTTGTAGATATCCGCCCCGGCGCCGCTGATGGCGATACTGTCGGGGGAGGTTTCAACGAAATCACGCGGGGCGCCCTGCAGGTGCACCACCAACGTGTTCACATCGTTGAACGTCCAGTCCTGAGCCGTGGTCCAGGTCCGCGTAGCTTCCGACTTGTACGGGCTCGCCGAATTGTCGTAATACAGCGGCATCGCCAGGCGACCGCTGTAGACGCTGTCGGTCTCCATGATCGTGCCGTTGAAATGCGGACTCTCCGGGCTCCAGACATCGTGTCCCACCAGGGCGCCAGTGCCGTTGCCGCTGCTGCCGTCGGGGAAGTAGTCGTCCGGCGAGAAGCCGAGCCCGTCGATCCACGCCTGGAAAACGCGGTTGGGGCTCTCGTTGGTATAGCTCTCGAAGTCGTCCACGATCAGGTAGTCGGCGACCGTGAAGCTCCAGACGCGTCCGGCGGTGATGCTGCCGTCGGCGTTGATCTCATCGACGCGCCAGAAGTACGCCTGGCCCCATGCGATGCCTTCGGCCGGTGTGTAGCTGGTCCCGCCGATCCGGCCGCGATAGATGCCCGAAGTATCGCTCGCATCGGCCGCCGCCACCGCCGCCTCGTCCGTCCCGAAATACACGTCGTGCTGCGAAGCGCTGTCGCCGGCCGTCCACGTCAGCGGCGACGCCGTCCGGACGTCGGCCACCGACGCATCGGCCGGACTCGGATTCCACGCCCGCAGCGGATCGATCCGCATGACCAGTTGAAGCTCCTCGAGGCTCAACTCGCGATCGTACACGCGCACGTCATCAACGATGCCTGCGAAGCTGTTGTCGATGTTCCGGTTGCGAGCAACCGCAATCACGTTGAACATCGAATCGTTCAGCGTGCCGCTGGTCACCCAGACACCGTTGTAGTAGAGCTTGGCTGCCGTGCCGGTCGCGCTCAGTCCCAGGTGGACCCAATCGGTCGTGACGCCGCCAAAGATCAAACCGCCGGGGTTGACGCGCCAGTTCCCCGGCACGGTGCCGTCGACGTCGATCTGGAAACCGGCCGTATTCGGCGTGTGCCCGCTGTAAATACTGCTCCAGTTGTCTTGGCCCACGTATGCCGCCTTGGCCCAAATCGACACGGTGAAGGCCGGCCATTCTTCGGCCGCGCCCAGCATGCAAACAACGCTGTCGCCGTCCCCGTCAAAGTCGAGAGCATATCCATCGTAACCGGGCACCCACGTCGGGTCGCCCTCGAACTGGCCGTGACGGCCGTGGCCCGACCAGTCGGTCACGGTCGAGCCGAGGCCGTTGTCGAACTTCCAGTACGCGACCAGATTCGGATCGCTGATCGCAATCACAGGCAGCGTCGAAAAGCTCCAGACTTCGCCCGCGATCTTCTCGCCGCCCTGGCGCAATTCATCGACCCGCCAGTAGTACGTCGTACCGTTCTGCAGATCGCCCGGAACGAAGGTCGTCTCGAACGTATTGCCTTTGAACGTATCACCGGAGCCTTCGGCGACGGCGGTCTCGTCCGTTCCAAAATAAACGTCATGGGACATGCCGCCGAGTCCCGGCATCCAGCTCAGTGTCACACTCGCATCCTGATTCGGCGCGCCGTCGGGCGGGGTGGGGGCAAACGCCTCATTCGGCGTGGCCGTGAAGGTCCACACGTCACCGATGTGGACCGTGCCGTCGCCGTCAATCTCATCGACCCGCCAGTAGTACGTCGTGCCCGGCTCCAGACCCGGAGCATGCCAGTACATGTTCATCGCCGAGCCATCCGCGACAAGGTCATCCAGCCCCAGATCGGCGCTGGTGCCCAAGTACACGTCGCGCTTGACGGCCGCCTGCCTCGGTTGCCAGCTCAACAGCGGATTGGCGACTCCCACGGCGCCGTCGGCCGGCTCGGGATTGTAGGCCTTGGGCCGCATGGCCAGCGCTTCGATCTCGGCGCCGCTGAACGTCCGGTTGTAAATGCGGACCTCATCGATCAGGCCGTTGAAGAACCGGTCATTGTTTGCGGGGCGGCTGCCGATACGAACGTCAAGTCCCGGCTGGATGTCATACACATCCGGGTCGGTCCCGGCGCGCGTGTCGTCCTGGCCGTCGAGGTACAGAATCACCTCCGGATAGGAAATCGTCGCGTTGGGCTGTACCGTCACGGCTACATGGTGCCACTGACCGTCGGCCATCACGGTGTCGCCCTGCAGGTTGCCGGCGTGATGCTCCGTGCGAATGCGCCCGGCGTTGATCCGAAAACCAAAGCGGGTGCCGACACCGTTGGGTCCCCAGCCAACGATGGCGTCGCAACTGTTGCTGCCGGTGTCGCCGGTTCCCATGCTCGTGGTCTTGACCCACGCGGTGACGGTAATCCCCGAGGCTCCGAGGATGCCCGGCCAGCCGTCGATGTTGACGTAGCCGTTGTTGTACAGCGCCAACGAACCGCCCACCATGCCCTCGTCCGCGAAGCCGGCGGCCCCGACGAGCGTTCCGTTGTGCCCGTTGCCGGAGAGGTCCGTCGCGTCGCCGTCGAACGTCCACCAGGCAACGAGGTTGGGGTCGAGATCCTGCCCTACCGTGGGCGAGATCCCCACCAGAATGATGACCAAGAATGCTACATACCACAACTGCTTGACCATTGTCCTTCTCCTACTACGTTTCTTGCCGAAATTGTCATGCCTGCTTTCAAGCCCCCGCGCAAGCGGTGAGGCGATTTTCGCGCACAAGAATCAAAACAGAAGGCGTTACACCCGCTTCTTCGACTGTCACGTCCCGCCGGTTGAGTGCGTATCGGAAGTGCAACATGCAAGGGTATTCGTTCGGGGATTGGGAGTACCTCTGCCCAGCCTGACATTCACGCTGCTACCTGCCTCCGACGTACAAGATGTATCTCCGCCGCTGCGGCCTCGGAAAACGAGCACGGCACCGCAACACGTACCGATAATATACCACCTCCGGGCACAGAAGTCAACCCGGCTCGACGACGCACGGCGGCCCCAGGCAGCAGCCGGCAGCGTGGAGCCTTGCGAATGGATGGTTTGGAAGAATCAAGGAGCAGCCCGATCCCGCCGGGCTGCTCCAGAGAAGTCATCCTCCCTCGTAAGGAAGAACGACCATGGGCCGGATGGTCGTACGCAGTCAAATTCCCGGGCACGAACCGGCCGCCGACAGCGGATGCCGATCCAGGCCGTTACAGGTTGACAGTGTCGCGAGGAAGAAGCCGGTTACACAAAAAATAAGCCTTGCCCCGCTTTTTCTGCACCCCCCGGCGGCATGGTTCCACTTCGTCAGACGCCCCGGATGCGCCATTGCCCTTCTGCAGAGCGGCCCGGCGGGTGCGGCCGGCCAAAAACACTTGCACCGGCGCGGCCGGGCTATTACAAGCGACGAGTGAATGAAATCGAGAACGAACCCGGCGCGAAACGACGCAGGAGACTCAGACGCCGGTCCCGTCGGATGCGGAATCGATACGAAACGCATAAACAGGAGCGTACACACGGCCCGCCAGGACACGCAACAGGGTCAGGCGATATGGAGAACGCGAATCCGTTCCCTTGTTTCCCATGGAAACCCAATGAATGGGAGGTGAAATCATGGACATCAAGATAACAAGCTCCGCATTTGCAGAATCGGGGATGATTCCGCCCAAATACACGTGCGACGGGCAGGACGTTTCACCCCCCTTGCGATGGGGGTCCGTTCCCGAGGGGACCAGGAGCATCGCCTTGATCTGCGACGACCCGGACGCTCCCATGGGGACGTTCGTTCACTGGGTCCTGTACAACCTGCCCGCCGAGGCAAGAGAGTTGCCCGAGGGCGTGCCGGTGCAGGAGACCTTGCCGAACGGGGCCAGGCAGGGCACGAGCGACTTCGGCACGACCGGCTACGGTGGTCCCTGCCCGCCCGGCGGGACCCATCGGTATTTCTTCAAGATCTACGCCCTGGACGCTCCGGTCGAACTCTCGGCGGGCGCGACAAAAGCCGAGCTGCTCGGCGCCATGGAAGGCCATATCCTCGCCCAGGGGCAGCTCATGGGCAAATACAGGAGGCAGTGAGCCGCACGGGCTCGAGAACGTCCTTTCAGCGTCGCAGAAGCAGAACGGCGGTTCCCGCCACGCCAGCCGTCCAGGGAGTCGGCAGATGCGGCACGCCGAGGACTCCCCGTCTTTTTTTTCTGTTCATGCTCAAGACCGACCCGTATACTCGGTCCGCCCCGTAGGCAAGTGAAGTCAATATCAATGGAAGAATAGCTCAGGAGGTTTAGCGATGAGGCAATCAAGAGGTTCCCGAAAAACGCTCGCGCTGTCGGTCTTGCTGCTGGCATTCTGCGTCGGCGAATTCGGATTGGCTCCCGGTGCGCAGGCGGCCGAAGACCCGTTGAAAATGGTCCCCGGCAACAGTTTGTTTTGCGTACGGATCAACAATCCGGACGCGGCGCTGGGACAGGTCGATCTGTTTCTGACGGGTCTGCTCCCGATGCAGGTCTCCATGATGGCCAAGGGCCAGATCGCGCAGATCCTGGGCGGTCCGGAGGCCAAGGGGCTCAACATGGCCGGCAGCTTCGTTCTCTTTGGCCCACTGCCCGGCGGGGCCGGCCCGGACCCGACCCGCATCGGCATACTGATCCCCGTCAGCGATTATCAACAGTTCGTCGGAGGCAATCCCAACGTCAGCGAGCCGGACGGGATGGGGATATCCAAGATCAGCGTCGGCGGCGGCCCGATCCTCGCGACCGTCCCGTTCGGCCCCTACGCTCTGGCCAGCACGCCGGGCAATGAGCAGGCGCTGGCGGACATGAAAAAGGCCGCAGCAGGCACCACGGCAAACCTTGCTGGAAACCTGGACGCCGCCGAGCTCAAACGCGCCCAGACCGCCCCCGTGTGGGCCTACGCTAACGTCCAGTTGGCAGGCCAGATGTTCGGCCCCATGGTCCAGGCCAAGATTCAGGAGGCCAAGCAGGGCTTCGAGGAAATGAAGGAACAAGGCGGGCCGATGATGGGCAACCTCGGCGGCGTCATGGACATGTACGCCGGCCTCATCGACACCCTCATGAAGGAAACGAAATCCGTCAGCCTGTCGCTCGAGCCGAGCGCCACCAGCATTCGGGCGGCGCTGGTCGCTACCGCCATGCCCGGCACGGGTATGGCCAAGATGCTCGCCGGAGGCGGCGCGGCCGGACAGGGACCCGATCTGCGCGGCTATATGCAAGACGGCGCGATGATGAATTTCCAGCTTCGGGCCGACCACCCGGCGATGCGCGAGTTCGGCGTCGAATACATGAATCTGATCTCGTCCCTGACCGGCGGTGACATCCCGCCCGAAGAGGCCCAGAAGCTCAAAACGCTCACGACCAACATGATGGACGCCATGGGCGGACCGATTGTCTTCTCGATGGTCGCGGACACAAAGGCCAAGCCTCCTTTCGCCATGAAGTACGTCCTGGCAGTAAAGGACAAGGAGAAGTTCTACGACAGCATGGAGCAAATGACGGGGTGGATGACGGCCGGCGGGCTGGCCCAGTTCTATAAGCAAATGGGCCTGGAGATCAGCTACGCGATGACGCGCAAGAGCGACACCTACCAGGGCGTTGCGATCGACAGCATCAAGTTCTCCATGAAATCCACCGACACGGAATCACCCCAGGGCCAGATGATCGCCGGCATGTACGGCGAAGGATTCGAAGGCCGCCTGGCGCTGGTCAACGGTCTGTGCGTGCAGGCCATCGGCGGCGATTGCGACAAGGCGATTCGGGTGCTCATCGACCAAGTCAAGGCGGGCGGCCCCAAGCAGACGTCCTCGGAAGTGCAGACCGCCATGCAGCTCATCCCCGGGGCCGACAAGGCCGACTTCTTCGCCACGTACAACTATCTGCGGCTGATGCAAATGGTTACGGCCATGATGCCGATGCCGGTCCCGCAGACGAACATACCGACCCAGAGCAACATCGCCATGGCCGGCACGGTCGGCGGCGGCAGCTTCAAGCTGGAACTGGCGGTGCCCAAGCAACACGTGCTCGAGGTCATGATGGTCTTCATGCAAATGCAGCAGCAAAAGATGCAGCAGAATCAAGGCCAGATGTAACCGCGTGTCTTCATCGGCGTCCGGCCGGCCCAACACCGGTCGGACGCCGGATCGTTCATCCAGGCGAGACGCTACTTCAAGTCGCTCAGCGTCACCGTCCTGCCCACCCCAACCTTCACGCAGCGATCCCCGAAACGCTGTTGGAACAACTCCCGCGCGTTCTCGCCCGTGCAGTGCGTGGCTGCGGCATAGCGAACGCCGAGGCTCTCAAAGGCCGTGATGATCTTCCCGATCCTGCGTCTCGTAGCCCATTCAAGGTGGAATCCACCCATGACGAGAAGGATGTCATCCTGCTCGAACAAACTCGCCGCTCTGTCCACCATCTTCGTCACACCCGGATGGGCGCAGCCGGTCAGAACGACCAGGCCGCGCTGCGTCCGAACCACCAGCGCCTGTTCCTTGACGAGCTTGCCCATCTGCCCGGTCGTGTAGACGTCCCGACATATTTCCCGGGGGCCCTCGATTTCGACGACGGTCGGGCCGTAGCCCCGCACCGTGTCCTTGAATCGCTCCGGAAAAGACGCCGGCAGAAAGACCTCGACATGAGGGTGCTCCGTCAGAAACCCCGTCAGCCCTCCCGTGTGATCTCCGTGGACGTGTGACAGGACGACGGTGTCGATGGCGCTGGGTTCGACCTCCAGTTTGGCCATGTTTTCCAGGAGCAGTTGTCCGTCACTGCCCGTGTCGAAGAGAATGGTTTTCTCAGGGCCTGTCACCAGGGCCGAGAATCCCCAGGCCGTCTTCAGGCCTTCCGCATACCGGTAGTTGTCGTGGAGAATCTTGATGCCGAGGTCCTTCAACACAGGGGCCTTGGTCGAATCATTGTCCTGTTCCATTTGTGGAGACTCTCCCTTTTCTGCGGCGAGACCGCACGGCGAACCAGAGCGCCCGAGCCCGAAAGCGCCGACGAATAATAGCAAAGGAAGCACCGTAGCGCACATATTCACGTTTCCGACGGCTCTGTGCCGACATACCCTTATATAACAACGTGGCCCGGCACGGTAAACCAAGATTCCCCAAACCGATGGTTGCAAAGGCCCGGGCCTTTTGTTAATTTAGGGAGGTTGTTGTGCGACGGGGTGGCAGACGGACTGCCGCCCACGACACCGAAGAGGCCCTTGCACGAGCATTCCGGCCTCTGCACGGCAAGGCTCGTAGGAGATGCGTCCCATGGATGCAAAGATCGCTCGACGCGGCTTCCTCAGGCTGATGGGGGCAACGGTGGCTTCGCATTCTCTGGCTGCGCGCGGAGGTCTCGCCGCGTCCAAGCCCGTCCGCTCGCGCCCCTGGAAGATGAAGCTCTCCACCTCGTCCATCCACTTCCGAGAGCTGCCCATCGAAGGCGCCTGCGAGCAAATCGCGGGCCTGGGCTTCGAAGCCATCGATATCTGGTCCGCCCATGATAACTGCCCCCATCTCGACGACGTGGCCCAGCGACTTGGCCCCGACGGCCTCAAGGAAGTGCTGCGCAAACACAAGCTCAAGCTGTTTGCCTTTTCCGTGTATCGCGGCGGCTACGCTCGGTACGCGGAACTGCTGGGCCGAGCCGGGGGCGGCGTGGCCATCCAGGGCAGCGCCGGCCCCTGCAAACCGGAGGAGCTGACCGCGCGGATGCGCCAGTTCATCGAAGGACTCAAGCCTTTGTCTGAACTGGCGGAGAAGTACGACTCCTACCTGGCCATTGAAAACCACGGGAACGCCCTGCTCAATTCGCTCGATTCGCTCAAGGCGTTCGTCGATATCAACACGTCGCCCCGATTGGGAATCGCCCTGGCCCCCTACCACATCCAGGGGCTGAAAGCCTCCGTACCGCAGGCCATACGCATCTGCGGCAAACAACTGCTGTTCTTCTACGCCTGGCAGCGCGAGCCCGAGTCCAAGCAACTCCCCGGCGTCGGCAGCACCGACATGACGCCGTGGATTCAAGCCCTGGCGGAGATCGACTATCGCGGGTACGTCAATCCGTTCATGCACGGACATCCGCCGACCGAGGTCATGAGAGCCAACCTCGCCACCGCCCGCGACTACCTGAAAGACTGTTACGATCGCGCGACCGAGAAACCGAAAGCCCAGCGGCTTTGAGATCAAACGACCCCTCATAAAGGAGAGCACCATGAAGAACGACAACCAGAAGACAAACCAGGGAAACGACCTGACCCGGCGTGAATTCATGCGCGACGGGGCCTCCGCGGCGGCCGGGTTCACCGCCGGACTCGCGGCGCTCGCCGCTCAACAGGCCGAAGCCGCCGAACAAATCGAAAAGACCCGCAGCTACAATTCCAATATGGAATACCGCCGATTAGGCAAGACCGGATTGTGGGTTTCCGCCGTGTGCCTGGGCGGACACTGGAAGCGCGTCGACAAGATGGTTCCCGGCGTCTTCAAGGCCCGTAGTTGGCTCAGCGCCGACCTGGAAAACAAGGGCTTTCAGAAGAACCGCCGGGATGTTGTCACCAAGTGTATCGAATGTGGTGTCAACTACATCGATGCGTGTACCCGGGAAGAAATCATGGCCTACTCGAAAGCTCTCCGGGGCCGGCGGGACTCGATGTTTCTGGGCTTCTCGTGGTACCAGGAAGAAATGCGCAATCCCAAGTACCGCACCGCCGACGCGTTGCTGGCAACCCTGGACAAGGGAATGCGAGCGGCCAAGCTGGACTACGTCGATCTGTGGCGCCCCACGATGCACGAGCAGAGCGGCAAGCACTCCAAGGCCGAGGTGGATGAGATGATGAAGGCCCTCGAAAAGGCCAGAAAACAGGGCAAGTGCCGCTTCACCGGCTTCTCGTCACACGACCGTCCTCACATCAAGTGGATGATCGAGACCTATCCCGAGGTCGTTCAGGTGGTAGTCACGCCGTACACGGCCAAAAGCAAGGTTCTGCCCCGCGATAGCATCTTCGATGCCCTCAAGCAGCACGACGTGGGCATGTTCGGCATCAAGCCCTTCTCCGGAACGCACTTGTTCAAGGGCGACAGCTCGCCGGACAGCCCCCATGCCGCCGAAGATGACAAACTGGCCCGGATGGCCATTCGCTACATCCTGAACAATCCGGCCGTCACCGCTCCCATCCCGGGCATGATCAACCCACACCAGGTGGAGAACATGGCCAAGGCGGTTCAGGAACGACGCGAGCTTGACATGGCCGAAGCCAAAGAGCTCGAAGAGGCCATGGACAAGGCCTGGGCCCAACTACCCGCCGACTACGAGTGGCTCAGGGACTGGGAATACGTCTAATCGACAACCGTCGGCAGAACGTTCGAGCGAACGCTCGCCTTGGAAAAGAAACGCAGTAACAGGAAGACATATGGGGATCATTCGCAAAGCGTTTTTTGCGTGGGCGACGATGGGAACGAGCAGTTTGCTGCTGATCTGGCTGGCAAACTGCTCGTTTGTCAACTTGTCCCGTCTGAGCACGACCACCGTGGCGAAGGCAAACGAGCCGGCCGGACAGGCGGCGCCCACGGACGACTATTACGCACAACAGAAGACTTTCGTGGCCAACCCGTTCTGCAAGGCATGCCACCTGGATTTCGACGAAGACGAGCTGGCGCTGAACCATGAACTGGCCGGCATCGGCTGCGAACGCTGTCACGGAGAATCGCTCCGGCATCGCTCCGACGAAGGGAACATCACCCCGCCGGAGCTCATGTACCCGAAGGAGAGAATCAACCCGACGTGCATGATGTGCCATCCGCGACACGAGATTGAGCACGTCGAGGACCACCAGCCGATCCTGGAGGCAGGCATGAGTATCTTCGAAAACGAGGAGCCCGACGAAGAGGCCGGACATACGGCCAAATACTGCACCGACTGTCACGGGCCCGATCATCGCATGCAGGTCCGCACCGTCCGTTGGAACAAAGCCACCGGAGAGATAATCAAGTAGACGCATAATGCAAGAGAGGCAGAGCGTTACAGGCTCTGCCTCTCTTTTCCTTCTGACATCCGCGCCGACAAGGGCCCGAGCGTCCTCACACCGCTGAACCTCACACCGGCTTGCCGGTCGAATCTCTGTACCTGGCGCGTAACTGCTTCAGCTCATCCTTCAGATCTTTGACGACCCCCGCGTACTTCGGCTCGGCGTATACGTTCTTCAACTCTTCGGGGTCTTTCTTCAGATCGTACAGCTCCCACTCGTCGATGTCGTGATAAAAGTGGATGAGCTTGTAGCGTTGGGTGCGAACGCCGTAATGTCGCTTGACGCTGTGCACAGCGGGGTATTCGTAATAGTGATAGTACATCGACTTGCGCCAATCCTTCGGCGCGCGGCCGCGCAGCACGGGACGCAGGGAACGGCCCTGCATATCCGCCGGCACCGGCACGCCCGCGTAGTCGAGGAAGGTCTCGGCAAAGTCCAGGTTCAGAACAATGTCCTTGCTCACCGAGCCCGGCCGAATCTCGCGCGGATACCGCACGAGCAGCGGCATCTTCAGCGACTCCTCGTACATGAACCGCTTGTCGAACCACCCGTGGTCGCCTAAGTAGAAGCCCTGGTCGGACGTGTACACGACGACCGTATCCTGAGCCAGGCCCGACTCGTCGAGGTAATCGAGCAGCCGCCCGACGTTGTCATCCACCGAGGCAATACAGCGCAGGTAGTCCTTGATGTACCTCTGGTATTTCCAACGAACCAGTTCCTTGCCCTGGAGATTCGCCTTCTCGAAGGCCTCGTTCTTGGGGCCGTAGGCGGCGTCCCACGCCTGCTTCTGCTCGGGCGTCAGATTCTTCATCGGCGTCAGTTTCAGGTCATTCCGGGTCATCGTCTTCTCGATGCTCATGTCCTGCTCTTTGGCGGCGGTGCCCCGACCGGCATTGTCGTCGAAGAGCGTCGCCGGCTCGGGAATCTCGCGGTCGTCATACATCGTCAGATATTTCGGACCCGGTTCCCAGCGGCGGTGCGGCGCCTTGTGATGGTACATCAGGCAGAAGGGCTTGTCACTTTGCCGGCCCTTGAGCCAGTTGAGACAGTGGTCGGTGATGATGTCGGTGACGTAGCCGGTGTATTTCTTTCGCTCGCCCATTTCGATCATCACCGGGTTGTAGTAGGCCCCCTGCCCCGGGAGAATGTTCCAGTAGTCAAAGCCGGTGGGATCGGTCTTGAGATGCCACTTGCCGACCATGGCCGTCTCGTAGCCGGCCGCTTGCAGGAGTTTGGGGAAAGTCTGCTGCGAGCCGTCGAATTTGAGACGATTGTCGGTGACGCCGTTGAGGTGGCTGTACTTGCCCGTAAGAACGACCGCCCGGCACGGAGCGCAGATCGAGTTCGTACAGAAGGCGTTGTCGAGGCGCATCCCTTCCCGGGCAATCCGGTCCAGGTTGGGTGTCGTGTTGATCTTGCTTCCGTAGCAGCTCAGCGCGTGGGAGGCGTGATCGTCAGTCATGATGTAAATGATATTGGGCCGCCTGGCCGGTTCCGCCGCGTGCGCGCGCCCGAGGCCGTTGCAACCGGGCAAAAACGACAGCCCTCCGGCCGCTCCGGCTACCACGCCCATCGCCTTCAGAAACTCGCGTCTCGTTTGCTGCTCCATCTCAACTCCTTTCGAACTGCATCAGGAAAACCATAGATACTTCAGAATTCTGTCGCACTCTCAGGCAAAACTCAACGTCAACGAATATACCACCACGCGTCCCGGTGCGAAACCGCTTTCGGCACATCCAGTCGCGACTCCCACTGCCTCAACAGGTCCTTGTGCTCGGCCACCGCCGAGGCGCAACGTGCCTCGGCAGCCAGGTTCCGGGTCTCTCCCGGGTCGTTCTTCATATCGAAGAACTGCTCCGTCGAGTCGCCTGCATAGGCAACGTACTTGTAGCGCTCGCTGCGCACCATCCGCCCCATATTGCCGGCGACTTCGGACACAATGAAATCGCGGGCCGGCGTGCCGTTTTCCAGCACGCCCCGCAGATTTTTGCCCCGCATGTGTTCGGGCGCAGCGATACCCGCATACGCACACAACGTCGGCAAGATATCCAGCCCCGAGGCCAAATGGGCGGCCTCCGTACGATCCTGCGGGACGTGTCCCGGCCACGAGACGATCAGCGGGACCCTGACGGCTTCATCGTACAGCGTGTTCTTGCGCACCGTCTGATGGTGGGCGAGCCCCTCGCCGTGGTCGGCCGTGAATACGACGAGCGTATCCTCGGCGTACCCGCAATCATCCAACGCCTGCAAGACACGACCGATCTGGCCATCCACGTACTCGATATTGCGATAGTAGCTCCACAGATAATAACGCCACTGCCTGCGGCTCCAGCCGGTCTTGAACGGTTCGTCCGACGCACGTCCACGACTGACAACATCCGGCTCTCTTGTGTCGAAGTCGAAGTTCTCCGGCAGCGGGGGCAACTGGCCTTCCAGCTCGGGATAGCGCAGACGACCCGGGTCTTCGGTGTTCAGACGCAGCCACTCGCAGATATCGTGGGGCTGCATGAAGGACGTCACCAGCAGAAACGGCCTGGAGCGAGACCGGTTCCGCAGGAATCCTTCACACGCCCGCGACATGAGCGCGTCGCATAGATAGCCGAAGCCGCCGATGCCCGTGTGGAGCACCTTGAAGCCGGGGATGTCACTGGTGTACGTTCGCGGCAGATGCCATTTGCCGGCGTAGAACGTCTCGTAGTCGGTGTGCGCGGAGAACCACTGGCCCAGGTTGGGCAGCTCCGAGCGAATGGGCCGGCCGTTGACGGGGACCGCCGCCTCGCTGCTCGTTCGCCCGCTAAAAATCGCACTGCGCGCCGGGCTGCACACTGGATTAGCGGAATACGACTGCGTGAAGCTGACGCCCCGGCGTTTGAGCCGGTCCAGGGCCGGCGTGCGAACGTGCGCGCAGCCTCCGGCCCGGATCGTGTCGATATGCTGTTGATCCGTGATGATCAGGAGGATGTTCTTCGGCCTGGGTCGCCTGGGCACAGCCGCCCGTGACCGCGCCGTCGCTGCACCGTGCGTGACGAGCGCTACGGCGCTACCGCCGAACTTGATGAATTCCCGCCGGTTCATTTTGGTTCGCTCATTCATTTCGGTTTCCCCTCTCATTGCCCCGCCTTCCTTCGACGCATCTGTACTACTAACCTCAAACATCGTTAAGTTTTTGACAAAGATTCGACGTAAATCAATGTAACCTCCTGTCGTTGCAGTAGTTACGATAAGGCTTAGAAACGGAGTTTTTGGTTGCGGCCGAGCGCAGCGAGGCCGCGCTGGGCCTTGCGATAGGATTCCTGAAGCGCCCGCTGCCTGCGTTCGATTGCATCTTCGGCCTGGTCGTCCAGGATATATGCCTTGTTCATCGAAATCACCGCCAGAAGACGACGGTTCCGGTCAAGCCAGTACTCGGTCGGCAAGACTCCGTGGCCCAACTGCCGAAAACAGTGCAGCGGTATTGCTCGACTCCCCAGCTTCTCCTGGCACAGCCCCCGATAAGAAATCTTCTGGCCCGGCATGAGAACGCTCAGGCCCGCCAACAGATTGACCTCCCATTTGCGGGCAGTGTCAACATCCAGACGCTCGACAGCCTCGAAAAGGGACCAGTCGGACGTCAAAGGCACAGGGACTTGCCTGCGCCGCGTTGCGCCCGATGTCTCGATCACCAGGGTGTCCGCCTGTACCGACACGGTCTCCGCCAGACCCAGGTCACCCTGTTCCTCGTTGTCCGGGCCAAAGAACCGGCTCGACAGCCGCCACTTCACCGGCGAGGCCAGTTCGTCGTTGCGACAGACGATGTCCGCCTCGATCCGGCTCCGCAAGGCATCCGTCTCGACGACCACCTGTTCCACGCGAAGACGGAAGGTGCCTTCTGCCGACGAAGGCTCCTTGCGAACCCGGAGATACCCGACGTCGTCGTTTCCCGTCTCGCGATAGCCGTGACACGTCCAGATGCGATACGTCCGCGTCCAGCGGTTCCGCGAATCCGGGGAGTCGGGAGAGACCCACCGCTCCGCCAAAGCGCCCAGGTCCGCCAATAACGTCGGCGTCAGAGGGCTGCCCACAATGGTCCGATTTGCTTTTGCCATCGCCTGCCCTTCTCCCCAGAGGGGTCTCCTATGTTATCGATAGTCCCGGCCCGCGTCGCTGCGCTTGCACGAGGCCCGCCACGCTTCGAGCTTCGCTTTCATACCGGCCAGGACATCAGGTTTCTCGGCCGCCAGGTCGGTGGTCTCGCCGGGATCGGCGATCAGATCGAACAGCGCGTAACTCGACCCGCCGTTCTTGCTGTAAATCTTGTAGCGGTTGTCCGTCAGCGCGACTTGCTTGCCCGATTCAAATGCGATGGGGACCGATCGCGCGGTCGCCCCGTTCTCGACAACCGGCAGCAAGCTGACGCCATCGATGGGCTCGGGCTGTCCGGCCATCCGGAATCCGAGCACGTCCAGGACGGTGGGGAAATAATCCAACGTGCTGCACGGCACCTCCGTAACTCGTCCGCCGGCGATGCGCGCCGGCCATTCCAGCAGCGCAGGCACGCGCGTGCCCCCTTCGAAAAGACTGCGCTTGCGTCCGCGAAACGGACCGGCCGAGCCTCGATAGCGTCCGCTTTTGCCGTCTTTGCCTTCCGGACCGTTGTCGCTGCAGAACCACAGCATCGTGTTCTCGGCTGCGTCCAAGCGGCGCAGCTCGTCCCGGAGCCGGCTGACCTGCTTGTCCATCGCGGTGATGCAGCCGTAATAATGCTGTTCGTCCTCGCTGTACTCCGAGTACATCTGCCGGTACTCGGGCCCTGCCACCACCGGCGCGTGCGGCGCGTGAAACCACACCACGGCCAGGAACGGCGTCGCGTCTCGGACGGCTTTGCGAATAAACGGCAGCACGCGATCCATGATGATGCGGCTGTCGTCGCCCTCGAGCTTCTCCGTGACGTTGGTGCCGTTGTGCCAGTAAAGATTTCGCACGTCGTGCTTTTTGCCGTGAGCGTTGGCCGGGTCGTACGGGTCCCAGGTCGCCACCGCATACTCGGTGGAAAACCACTCGTCAAAACCGCTCATCCCCGGCGTCATGTAGTTCTTCGCCGGGTTCCGTCCGCGCCCCTTGCCCGAATAATCGGGCGACAGCGTCCCCAGATGCCACTTGCCGAAATGCCCCGTGGCGTATCCCTGGGTCTTGAGCGCCTCAGCCAGCGAGATTTCCTGCCGGCGCAGGTGCCCCACGTTGGCGAAGTAGATCCCGTAGCGATACGGATGGCGGCCGGTCAGGCAACTGCCCCGCGTGGGCGAACACACGGGGGCGCCGGAATAGAACCGCGTAAACCGCAGGCTCTCCCGGGCCATGGCGTCCAGATGCGGCGTCTTGATCACTTCGTTGCCGTTGAAGCCGGGATCGCCCCAGCCCAAATCGTCGGCCATGCACAGAATGATATTCGGCTTGCCTGCCTGCTGCGCCCCGCGCACAAGAGCGGAAGGCAACGACACCGCCGCCGCCATCGCTCCCATCGAACGGAGAAAATGCCTCCGTGTGATCCTCGGTCTTTTCATCGCAGTGCTTTCATCTTCAGAAACTTCCGTTACGACTACCGGACGTATCCGCCTTCAAAACAGCCGGCGATGCACATTCGCCCGCCGGCTCAGGCTTCCTCGACAACCTTGTACCCCAGAGCGTCGCCCAGGGCGAAGAGCGGCTCCTTCAGGTCTCCGTAGCAGGTGACGCGGTGCCAGCCCCACCGGTCCCACATGGAGAACAACTTCTCGATGTCACCGACGGGCTCGACGGCCAGCTTCGTTCGGCACGCCCGGTCGTCCGGATCGTTCTCGACCGACTTGCCCTGGTGGAAAAGAACCTCCTTGCGTCCCTGATCGATTTCGATCGTCGTCGTCATGTAACCCAGCGGCAGAACGGACCGGACCGATGCCCCCTGCCGGTCTTCGGAGTGGGTCATGATCGTGAAGGGATTCCTGCTGCCCTGCGGCCCGAAGACCCGGTTCGACGCCACGCAGTGGGCGTAGATGATCTGTCGCTTGGACGTGTCGATGACCGGATCGGAGATGTAGCCGGGGCGTCCCTGTGTCAAAGCCGTCAGCGCAACCATGGTCGCGGTGGAGCGTACGTCGCATTCGCAGGCGCCGATCAGCCCCTCGTTGTTCAACTCGTGGAACCCCAGGCAGGGATAGGCGTGAATGTGCCCGCCGTAGAAACCGCCCAGGCAGTTGATCGTAATGGCGTTTGCGTCGTGCTTTTTCAACACGGCCTTCATGCCCAGGTACATCGCGGCCGACGTTTCGAGGGTCGCGCGCGACACGTCGATGACCGCCGTGGCATCCCTCTGCCAGCGATCCGCCACGGCGCGGGACTCGTCCTTGTCGGCGGCCTTCCAGGCCTCGTTGACCTCCGCAAACGAGACGCGCTCCATCGGGATGCCCACGAGCGGAGCGGCCGGCCCGGAGTTCTGGTCTCGAACGGCCAGAATCTTCGACGCTTTCATGCGGCCGATACATTCGTCGGCGGTAATCGTCTTCAGCGCATCCGGCTTGCAGGCAAGATCGCCGGCCTCGGGGGTCCGCGTCCTGCGCACACGCGCCGTGGCCGTCACGAAATCGGATACCGAGCCGCCCTTCTTCACCAGCGCAAAGCACTTCACCGCCTCGACCAGGTCGTCGAATCGTGACGACGCGACGAAACCGAGATTGGGCGTCTTACTGCGAAGGAAGCCGGCCGTATAGACGAGGAAACCGCCGCTGCCGCCGTACTGGAAATCGGCATAAAGCACGGGCTTGCCCGAGGTCGCCATCGTCTGGACCACGCGGTTCCAGCAGTTCATCTGGTAGACTAAGTAGCCGTCAATGCCGGCGGCCTTGTCCGCCTCCAGAATCTTCTTGGCCTGGTCCGGGCCGTTTGCCAGCGACGATACGAACTCGAAGTCCGGACACCGCTGCGCCAGGCCGGTATTAATGCGCTCCATAACCGGCCGGAAATCGAAACCCTTGTTGGGCCAATCCGGACCGGCCTGTTGCGCGCCGTGGAGCGAATACACGATGCGAATCTTCACCTTGCCGCTGCCCGTAGCTGCCAGGACCCGGCCCGGACGGGCCAGCAGTCCCGCCGCTCCCGCGCAGGTCGCGCAACCGGCCGCAAGAAAACGCCGACGACTCACTCTGCAACACGGACATCCGGAAGTGACTTCATGTGCCTTCATGATCGGCCTCCATCAGATTCATTCGTCCGCCGCTGTTCGAGCCGCAGACTGTCGTTAGCAAAGCAGGGTCCAACCTGCACCCCGTCAACAGCCAATGTACGATGATTCTCACCAATGTCAAACAGTAAGCGGCCGGCGACTCAAAGCTGGGCCTTGTTCACCAGCTCTTCGCATTCGGGATAATCCCAGGGGATATCCGGGTAGTTCTGCCACATTTTCACGTCCTGGGTAAGCAGGCGGTACATCTCCGGCCGTCGCTGATGCATGGTCCGCAGGTGCTTGCGCCTCCAGCGAAGTCGCGTCAAATTCACCGTGGCGTGCACGCAGGCGTCACCCGGTTCCTTGATGCGCGGAAACAGGCGGCTCTCCTCCGGGACACCCTTGGCTTGAATGCACCCCGGGCCGGCAAAACCGGTGTTCTTGCCGTTGGTGATGTTCGCACCGACCACGCAACCGTACGCCTGCGCGGCCATGAGGCAGTGGGAGTCCTCGATCATTCCCTTGCGGCCGTTGATCCAGAGGATGATCTCCGCTCCCGAATACGAGGTGCAGCCCCATGCTTCGGGGAAGTAGCCGTCATAGCACTGGAGTATCCCGATGGGGCCGAAATCCAGGTGAAAGACCTTGAACTGGCTCCCGAGCACACCGCGGGCCTCATGGTCCTGTCCCTTGATGGGCGGCCAGAAATGAGGCGGCGGACCGCTGGCGGGATGCGATTTCAGGTACCGGCCCAGCAGGTTGCCCGCCCGGTCCACCACCAGGGCCGTGGTCGCCCAGCGCTTGCCGTGGGTTTCCACCAATCCCGCGATCGCGTACATCCGGTGCTGCCGCGCCAGCGCAAAAAACCGCTGTACCCTCTCGTGCTCGACGGAGATATGCGAGCCCAGAACGTACTCCGGAAAGACGATCAAGTCGGAGCCGTATTCGGCGGCCTGGGCAAAGAAACCGGGCATCCGTTCGATAACGGAATCGGGACCGCCTTTCGTGGTCAGTTGCACCAGGGTAATCCTGGCGGTCTCTTTCTTCTGCGCGGGAGGGGCTTTGCGGGCGGGCGGCGTCGCCCGAGGCCGTTCCTCGCCGGCCGCGTTCCGTGAGGGCGGCATTGCCGCCCCCAGAAGACCGGCGGCCGCCACCCCGGACGACCGGAGAAAGCTGCGCCGGCTTGACGATCCGTTGGAATGATGTTCGCGACTCGACACCTCGTCACCATCTTTCACCATGGTAGATTCCTCACAAATGCAATCGATGTCACCGGCTCGACGCGGCTATCTTGCGATAGGCCGCAAGCGCGCTGCGGTATTCCTCAATGGCCTCCGGCGGCAGAACCTCTTTGTTACGCTCGATTTGTTCCTGCACGCGTCGAATGAGAAATTCAACTTCCTCCTTCCGAGGGCGCAATGGTTTGCCTTCGGCCTCCACATGAAACGGACCCGTATGAGCGAAGCGCACGCGATTGGCGGGTGTCCGCTCGAAGCAGCGTACCGCCAGCCAGGACGACGCGGCCACGGAGATGTCCTCGTCGATCTCGTTCAGGAACGCTCCGGATTCCATCCGCTTGTTCTGCGGCCGGACCGCCCTGCTCACTTCCCCGTTGACCACAATCTCGATGCTCTCCAACGGATGGGCGGACCGAACGGAGCCTGCGACACTATACGCAGTCGCACGCTCGCCGGACTGCTGGAAGATGTGCCCCGGCAGGAAACCGTCGACCTGCGCAAACAGCATGGGCCCCGTGGTGACGAAGCTGCGTCCCTTGTCCAGCCCCTCCATCCAGGCGTCGTAGTCGAAGCCGCCTTCGAGCTTGACGTAAACGCGACCATACCCCAGCGGAACCGGGTGAACGCCGGAGGCCGTCCCCGCCGTCGGACGCAAGCGAAAGCCGCAATTCAAAAGGGCATAGTAGTTCTGAAAACCGTATTCGATCCAGCCGCGTTCCGTGAATCCCTTCTCGTCCGCATCGACGTCCATGTAAGCTGCCGGAGCCTCGCCGAATTTCGTGAAAGCGAAGTGCGTGCGATGCACGTGCGTGTCGCCGGAGTACCAGCCAAGCTCGGCCATATCGATCCAGCGTTTCAGTTTGAATCGCAGCGTCATCGGCTCGGCACCCACGGTTGCCGTTTTGGTGACGGGGAAATACTCCTTGCCGCGTTCCACGGTAATCTCGTATTCGCCCGGCGGCAGGTCCACAGCGAATCCGTGGGCCGACAGCGTCGTGTGCATCTCCACCGATTCCTTGTTGTTCCGGTTCTGCTTCTGGTAGGTGACGGCCGATCCGGCGGCTCCTGCGGACCGGGCAAAGTGCCACTGGCCGTCTGTGCCGCGAATATAGACTCGACATGCCAGGGGAGCCCCGGTGTCCGCATCGACCACCTCACCGGTTACGGTGATGGTATCGGCGCGAGCCGGCGACGGGAAAAGAACCATGAGCAGAAGAAACGACGCGGCCGAAAACGCAGACTCCATCATCAGAAACCTCCTGATCTGGAAGCATCAGTGCTCTCAAGCATACCGGGACATTCTAACAAATCATCCCGCGTCTGTCGCCTGTCCGACGGCGCCGACCATGCAACAGATTTTTTCCAGACCGGTCCGGTCAATCTCATCGAAGGCGCCGGGCCGGTCCGAGTCAACGTCCAGCACGGCTACGAGCGTCCCGTCGGGCGCCATTACCGGGACGACAATCTCCGAGCGCGTCGAGGACGAACAGGCAATGTGACCCGGGAAGGCGTGGACATCAGGCACGATCTGCGTCTGCCCGAGGCGCGCCGCCGCCCCGCAGACGCCGCGGTCGAAAGATATCGTCAAACACCCGTGCGCCCCCTGGTACGGACCGACCTTGAGCAAGCCGGGCCCAACGACCCGGTAGAAGCCGGTCCAGTCGTAGTAGTCGAACGCATGGTGAAGCTCGCAGGCAACGGTTGCCATCACGGCAATCAGATCCGTCTCATCTGCAATCAGCTCCCGGATTCGAGGCAGCACAAGATCGTAAGCTTCCTGTTTCTCTTTCGCGTCCATCCCAGGTATTTCACCTCGTTGGCAAATGCGCGTGTTGGCGTCAATGGTCGGCGCCGTCACGGACCAATTCATCAGCGCCGATGTACGGCCGGGCGCCGCGCGGCTGCCCGTCGATGTCCTCCGTGACTTCAGGCAGTGCGGCCGCTCGATCGAGCAATCCGGCCGCAGCGCCGGTCAGATGCAGATTCCCGCGCTCCGGATCCGCCAGCACATCCGTCATCTCCTCGATGCGATTGTTGATGAATTGAATCCTGCTGTCGGACTCATTGCTCATCCTGGGGCCACTGAGGAGGTTGTTGGCGACCACCAGTCCTTCGTTGGCAAAGACCATGCGAATCAGCCGGCCTAATCGGCTTTCGGGGTCGTGAATCGTGTTATGGAGAACCTTGCAGTCCTTCGTGTACGTCGTGACAATGCCGGCCTCCGGGGCCCTCGTAATGAAATTGTTGCGGGCCACGCAGCCGGCGCAATGGTATTGCACCCCGTCGGCGCGGTGTGGATTGCCGAGTTGCAGGCCCACGTCGCAATCGATGATGATGTTGCGCTCGATGACGCAGTCTCGCGAGTCGAACCAGAGGAAGATTGCCCCCCGGCCCTCCTGCGTGCGGCCCTGAATTCCCACGAAGACGTTGTCGCTGATGACCCAGTCCCTGGCGTACATCACGTCGATTCCGGCGATGTAGTTGCCCCTGGCGATATCCGCCGGGTCGTCGCGGAGGCGCTTGGGCCGGTCGTTGTAGAACAGGCAGTATTGGACCCGGCACTTTCGCGGACGAATGGCCTCGCGGTTCTCGGGTGGAACCTTTACGCCCTTGACGCCGCGCTGCCAGATGTTGTGGATGATGCAATTGTAGATGGTCAGCCGCTGAACGTTGGTTTCCGAGTTGATCTTGAAGCCGTTCCACCGCACGTTTTGGATCGTCAGATCGGAGACGGTCACGCCGGAACAGGCGCGAAAACCCAGCAACTCGCCGTCGCGACTTTTGGCCCCATCCAGGACCACGCGTTCGCGGCGCCCCGACGCGCTGCGCAAGGTCACGTCGTCGGCCCGGATCTCGACGTAGTGCGGCATCAGATAATGACCGTCCGCGAGGAGAATCGTCTGGCCCGCAGTCGCCTCTCGAAGGGCTTTCACCAGTTCGGGCACATTCGAGACCTTGACGGCCGGCCCCGGCGGCTCCGGCCGGCGCGGGGCTTTCGGAAACCAGTTCTGCACGGGCGGATCGAGGACAAGGGCGCGCGAGACACCGGGGCCGTCACCAGAGACCGCCCGGTTCCGGCCAGGGACCCAGCCGAGCGTCTCGATCACTTCCGCGTATTTCAGAAGCACCAGGTAATTACGCAGGGAAAAACCGCAGCAGCGGAGCGCTTCTTCGGAATAATCGTTCTGATACTTCTGCGGATGGCTTGGGTGTACGCCGTCCCGCGCCAGCAGGGTCGGCACGTTGTAGCCGGTGTACGCTGAGAATTTCGCTGCGGCCCCATCCCAATCCCCGGGGCGGCGATTGAGAATCCCGGCGTGGAAATCCACCAGGGGAACATGCGTCTCGCACGCGACGTCACGAACCTTCTGCGCATAGGCCGCCGCCTTCTCGACAAAACCGTGTCGCGGCGGAATCGTGCTGAGAATCACGACCGTTCCGTTGTCCAGGCACATCTCGACCAGCGTGCGGATCTGACGGCCGTACTCTGCTACGGAGACCGCACCGAGATCGTTGGTCCCGAACATGATCAGGGCCGTTTCCGGATTCATGCGCTTGAGCCAGTCGGCGACGTTCTCGCAGGCCCAACGCGCGGTCCGGCCCCCTTCGTTTCCAAACTGAGGCCCCTTCCAGCCCTGCCAGCACACCGGACGAAGGTACCCCTTGACCCGGCGCAGCGCCCGCTCCATTTCCTCGGGCGCGTTGCGGACCGAGTGCGCCAACGGGGTCCAGAAGGCCATGGTGACCGTGATCGAGTCGCCGAAATGAGCAAACGTTCCCTTCTCCCCGGTGAAGCGCGCGTGCACGGCCGCCATGGGCTCCGCCCAGTCGGGGCGCTGCGTTGCGCCTTCGGCCGCTCGCGCTTGCGAGAACGTCAAAACGATGAGCGTGACGCTGCACAGGACCGATCTCATGTCACCTCCCTTGACGATGCCTCACGTCCGAGCGCCCCGCGCACGTCACCTGGTTACCGTCCCGTCGCCGCCGCGTGGCCCTATGGCAAAAACGACTTCGCCGCCGCCAGCTTGGCGGGCAGATAGTGGGACATCACGAAGTTCAGATCGTGCACGGCAAACGCCTGCTGCTCGGCCCTGACGCCCATGTCGAGCAACTGCTGAATCGAGCTCTGCCACGCCTTATAGTGCCGCACGAAGGGGTCGTTCTTCAGCGCGTCTTTGGCCCGCTTGATGTCGACCTCTTTGAGCGGGTGCGTGGGCAGCTTGTACTGCACGATATCCTGGGGCGTGACGCCGAGGAACCGGGCGTTGGGCACGCAGAAATAACGATTGATATGAGCGGCGTTGCCCGAGCCGACCTTCAGCGTGCGGTAGATATTGAACATGCCGTAGGGGTCGCAATCCACGAACGCATACACCGGCAGCTTCCGCTCGTCGGCGAGCCGCCGGATGAAACGCCGGCACGCACGCGTCGGCACCCCTCCCATGGAAACGAGAATACAGTTGGCCTGGCGCCAGTAGCCGTGCTTGACCAGACGCTGGAACATGCCGGCCGTCTCGATCGCCAGAATAAATTTCGCCTTCGTCTCGAACTTCAAGTGCTCTACGGAGATCGGGATCGAATAGGCGCCCGAGCCGAACTTCGTGCAGTCGATGCGCAGGGGCTTGCCCGTGTCCGACTCGCGGTCGATCACGACGAGCTTGCCGGCGATCTCGCCGCCTTTCTCCTCCGGAATGAAGCCGAGCTGCTCGCGGTTGACCTCGAACAACGCCTCAATATCGTCGATCACCGTATCGGACTCGGGCTGCTCGTCGAAGCGGGCGTCGTCCCAGTTCTTGGAAACGTAGTACGCCTCTCGCTTGGTCATGATCTCGTCGTCCTCGACCAGCGTCTTGGCCTGGGACATCATGCGCAGGGTCTGGGCGAAGGTCTTGACCGTCGCGACGGTCAGCGTACGCGTCTTCTTCCTGCCCTTGAGCTGAAGGTACCCCTTCTTCGGCTGATACGTCACGTTGCTCAAGGAGCGCAGCGGGAACGACAGCGTCGGTTTGCTCTTGCGCTGGATCTTGGAGCGAACCGAGGTAGCGGTGTCCTTGATCTGACTGGCAATTTTGGTCACGAGCGGCTCCTTTCGAGCACATCCGTCAATTGATTCACGAGCGTTTTCTCCTGGCGTTCGGAGAGGTCGAGCATCTCCCGCAAAGCGATGGCGATGTGGGGGATGTACTTCTGGATGTAGGCCTTCTTGCGTTCGGACTCGGCCGCTTTGCGTCGCCGCCGCAGGAAGACCGCGAGCTTCCGCCCGCACTCCTGCAGCGACAGTCGTATCTCTTTGATGATTTCGGGGTAGTGGGCGATGGCCTCCTTGCTCTCGGAGGTGAAAGGAACCCAGACCGAGGCCATGTGGACCATGATGACCAGCGGCCCCGAGGGCAACGCCCCGGCCGACTGCTGCAGCCCGTAGTTGCGCCAGCCGGTGCTGATGACCGAGCGCGTGGTTGCGCAGGCCGACTGCTGGTACAGCAGGGGCACGCGGTTGGCGTAGCGCAACACTTTGGCCAGTCCGTCGGCCGACAGCGAGCCGCCGTAAGCCAGGCCCGCTTCGATCTGGAAGGGGTTGCCGCGATAGACAGACGGCGGCCGCGTCACCGCGGTATAGAAGTCGGCCTCGATCTGCTTCTTCAAGCCCGCCAGGATCAGGTCCTCGCCGATCGGGCTGAGGCAGTCCGTCGGCGGGTTCATGATCTTCGTTTGGTTGATGGCCTTGAAAAGGTTGTCCGCCTCCTGACGGGCGATGCGCGTGGGACGCGCCCGTTCGTACAGCTTGGCCCGGTCGCAGATCTCCTTGGCCACCCGCATGCTCACGCGGGAGAAATCCGAATGCAGAAATGACTGGAGCGTGCGCGCCTGGGTGTCGTGGAGCATCTTGATCAGCACGCCCAGCTCGACGCCGTAGGGGTGCGGCTTGATCTCCCTGGTCTCGACCGGCAACTGGTTCGAGGCCCGCTTGTATTCCCTGGTCTCTCCGTCCGGCGTGACGAAAAGCAGCGAGACGTGCGGGTTGGCGATGGCTGTCTGTTCGAGATACTCCTCGACCGACTGGCGGCCCCGCTGGTACTTCGCCTCCATCTCAATCTCGACCTTCGTGCCCCGCTTGCCCGGCCATTCGACCGTCTCGTCGGCGATGATGCGCGGCTCGTTCCTCTTGGTTTCGATCTCCAGCTTGTAATGGTGCGCGGGCCGGCCCGGCGAGGTCTTCGAGGTAATCGAAATGGGTTTTCCCGTGGTGAGCTGCCCGTACATACCCGCGGCCGAAATCCCGATCCCCTGCTGGCCCCGCGACATCTTGAGGCGGTGGAACTTCGAGCCGTAGAGAAGCTTGGCGAAGATCTTGGGGATCTGGCTCTTGACGATGCCCGGGCCGTTGTCTTCGATGGTCACGCGGAAGCGGTCTTCTCCCCCCTCGCTCGGGGCGATCACGACCTTCACTTCCGGCAGAATCCCCCCTTCCTCGCACGCGTCCAGGGAGTTGTCAACGCCCTCCTTGATCGTCGTGAGCAAGGCCTTGCGCGGATTGTCGAAACCGAGGAGATGGCGGTTCTTCGTGAAAAACTCGGCGACCGAGATTTCCCGCTGGCCCAGGGCCATCTCTTCGGCCGTGGAGTGCCGCGGCGCTTCCTGTCGAGTGGCCTTCGCGGCGGTCCGCTTGGCCGCTGCCGAAGCCTTTGGCTTGGCCTTTTTAGTCGTGCCGGCGCGCTTCCCCGCCGCCTTGGCGGCTGTCTTCTTCGACTTCCTGGCCACCTTCTTCACAGTCTTCCCGGCCGTCTTCTTAGCCACCTTTTTCGTGCCTTTGGCCTTTGCCTTTTTTGGCGTCTTGCCGCTTTTTGCCATACGCTCGCGTCCCTGGTCACAGTTTGGCGTTGGGCCCGACGACGTAACCGCATGCCAAACTGCGAAAGTGCCGACGTAGCCCCATTTCAGAAGAAAGGCTGCCGAGCGCAGCCGCCCGGCAGCCCGACACATAGACACCCGCGCCCGGCAGGACTCGAACCTGCAACCTTCGGATTCGAAGTCCTACCTTGCCGATATAAGCCCTTGTAAATAAACAACTTATACGCTGTTTTCTGCGTAAAAATGAGGATTCCAAGTGATCAACAAGTAGTCTACAACTCAAATCGCAACTGATTCACCACTGGCGACTGACGCATTTCTGACGCAAATACTATTTCCGCCCTGCATCGTTGTCAAGCGTGAAGGGCGGAGCGGAAGTGTCACAGTTTTGCCCCGCCCCGCCAGGCGCTACAACTTCACTCCGCCTTTGCAGCCTTCCGCCTGCCACTCTCATACCACCCCACCGACCACCCTTTGATGTTCTTTCGCTTATAAACCCATGGCACGACAGCGCTGATGTAGCAAACGATGCCGAGAGGATGTGCTTCCGCTTCGGCCCGACACGGCGGCGGACCTCAAGGCATTCTTCGCCGGCAAGCTTCCAGCGGCCAAGGCATTCGGTGATCGCTACAAGCAACTGACAGACGAGACCGCGTCGATGATCCGGGCGGGCCTGGCCGACGCGAGCATTGACTACCAACGAGGCGGGCTGGTATTGGGACTTCCATAGTCTGAGGCACACGACGGGAAGTTGGCTGGCCGCTAATGGCGTTCACCCCAAGGTTGCACAGGCCATCCTGCGACATTCGGACATCAACCTCACGGTGTCGAGATACACTCACATCTTTCGGGAGCAGGAAGCAGCGGCGGTTGCCAAGCTGCCGGACCTGTCGGCGCCGGACCGCCGAGAACAAAAGGCGACAGGAACGAACGGGAAATGCGTGGACGCCCAAACTGACTTGGCGTCAAACTTGGCGTTTTGGGGTGCAGGCAAGTGCAATTCTATGCAGTCACGCGCAGCTCCCCTGGCCAAGGACAAGCGGACAAAAGGTTGACCTCAACTTATCGACCGGAGTGACAGCTACCAGAAAATGTGCGAAACATCCTTGACACTACCGACACTTCAACGACTACTGATCGCCGCCTCATCTCTGTCGCGCATGAAAATGGGCCGCCCCGAAGGACAGCCTGCATATTGGTAAATTCGTAGGGCGCTTGATAAGGCGCGACACCTTTTCACACCAAGGTCAGAATCACAGGTTCCGCAAGTCCCTTTCTCCCAAGGGCTTGTGGACTACGACTGAGAGGATTCGAACCCCTGACCTTCCGTTCCGTAATTTGACCGACAGCATCCGCTCTGGATCGCAGGGTGCAACCAGGAACAAAACTTCCAAAACAACACGAGGTCCCTCAGCCGAGGGGCCTCGCAATTGGCTCTTGCAATCTACTTTCCGTCTTGACGGATGCTCAGGACCACTTGCGCAACTTTACGCCAGCGTAACTTAATCCAAGCATACCCAGTAGGGCTGCACCTGGCACCGGAACATACGTAACAAACGAATCACTCGCCTCAGTACCTGGCGGTAGACTCTGAACGTGAATGCCGATATTGAGCGCTCCAGTATTAAGGTCCTCAATAACGTCGTGAAAGGTCAGTGGTATACTACCGTCGGCTGTCTTCAAGTTGAAGAGGATACTCAGGTACTCACCGCTATTTACGGCGTAATCGACCCCGTTGCCGTTGTCGGCCTCAGCCGAAAAGCCTGCGGTAACGTTGAACCAATCGCCCCCACCGGGGAGGTCCGGTGGACTGACGGAACTTACAGGATCCTGTGTGAAATCCACGAATTCGTCGCCGTAGGTCGTGCCGCCGTCAAGACTGTCGTCCCTATCCTCCAACCCGGCGATGCCCAGGAGTGCCCCATCATCAAAGTAGACCTCTTCAATTGCCGCACTTGATACTATGGCACCGGAGTTTTTAAAGGTAAAGAGCACTCGATTGGTTCCGTCAGCAGCAGGTCCGTAATCACTGACCTCCACGGTCAACTGCGACGCAACATCCGCAGTGCTGTTACTCGTTATTCGTATGAACGTATACGGATCTGCGAGCGACACGCTTGTAAACAACAAGATTATGAGCATACCGGCGCCAAATAGCCTTCTACGCCATCTTGCAGCATGAATCATCATAAGTTCACCCTTCCGTTTTCATGAATCTTATCACTGTCTCGGTTCGGTTCTCAGGCCCTTGTGGTCGGGCCAGAGGCAAGTCATGAAACCAGATAGGGAGGTCCGCGCAGCGATTGGGCCGTCGGCGCGCACTGCGATTGGCGCAGGAGCGCGAGGATTGTATTCTGACGGAATCGTGGTATGGCGTTCTCGCCCCTGCCGTCGATTGGCGCGTAGCAGTACGCCGGTGCGCGGACAGGGCAATCGCGCGAAAGAGTAAGACTGTAATCGGTGTGATAGAGACTCCCGTTGTGGCAGCAGGCACACACCACAGAAAGAGACAGCAGTTTCGCTGAGACTGCCATCCTGAACAATCCCAGGCTGAGCAACCCATAGAAGCACAGATTGACACTACCGTCTTCACTTCCGAGCACCAGTGGCGAAGGCGCCTCCTCGCCGTGCTCGATGCCCGTTTGCGTGTCAGCGAAGGCCCTGACAGGCAACACGTCCAGGTTGGAAAAGCCGGAGTCGGCAAACGCGCAACGGTCAACGAGAGGTTCAACATCGCTGATACGGGACGGAAGGGCTGCAGGGTGATCTGCGGCCAGCGGCATGAAGTCACCACGGACCACACCGGCCGCGACAAGCGTAATCACCCCCACCAAGATATGCCTAAAAAAAGGCATCACCCTCAAAACCTCTATATCACCATCCACGTCGTTGTTATTATGGCACAACGACATCGATTTGTCAAAGACTTTTCGCAAAAAAGTGTCGCAAATCTTCGCCTTTTCCGACGATCCTCCTGCCAAACCGATGTCATCGTAAACCCTTTTTTACAAAGGATTTACAGCAGCGGACCGTATTGCGCTCTTACTTCATCGAGAGCAAGCCACATCTCGTCCTGATCAACCCACGGGGTGCGGGCAAAATCCGCATGGCCATTGCCTTCGGTCGGGAGACCTGCAAACGAGGCTACCGGGTGGAGTTCGCCCCCGAAGATGTCGCCGTTTTCACATTGAATTGCCCCGTGGAGATGCTTCAAAGAAGGGGAATCTACACCTGCACTGCGACCGTCAGTACCGCAGAGAATACCACAGCAAACCGATCCATTCGTGGATCGCCTCTGTAGATTGTGTTAGGGCTGGAGCGGACGGCCTCAGATTCTTGATGCGCCAGGGATCGGGGTCGTACCGGTAGTGCACCGGTATAGGAATGATCGTGTCCTGCGGGAATTGCCTCGCAAACGTCCGCACCGAGCGAGGCATGTGGAGTGCTTCGGTGATAACTCCAATTCGCCTTTCCCGGCTTGCCGGCAGCAACTCGGCCAAATGCCTTGCATTCTCCATCGTATTGGCCGATGTCGTCTCAGCAAGGATTTTGTCTTCCGGCACACCCAATCGCAGCGCCATTCTCTTCATGACATCCGCGCCGCTCTCTTCGCTGTCTCTGATCTTACCCTCACAAAAGGCTAGCATACCTGCATGATCCTGTCGGAAGATTCTGACGCCGCTATACAGGCGAGGATAGGCGCGCCGGGTCAGTTCGGCTTCTTCGCGAAAGCCCCCTGATGGACATGCGCCGGCACCGAGGACGACGATGACATCCGCCGTCTTTAGGACGTCGCTGTTGACAGGGGAACACTGACACTCCAAAGAATATGTGAGAATATTCGCAAAGGGCGGAAAGCTGCAGATGAAGAGCACAAGCGTTCCCGCAAGCAGCAACCACCATCCCGCCTTCGCAAGTCGCTTCTTCTGTGTCATTTCGGCAAGCGTGCATGAAGTAGGATTTTTTTGGTGGTATTGTCAG
>CAYPZL010000032.1:0-37180 GCA_964415045.1 uncultured Pirellulales bacterium
ATGGAGATTAGGCTTATATTCTTCAAGGAAATCGTTGGTGTGATTTCCTTGAAGACAGAGGTTAAACATCTACACCCAAAGCACTTACGTTCTCGGGAGGAAAAATCGACAAGGAGATTTTTCCTCCCTAAAGTAAGCCTAATCTCCATTTTGCAAAACTCTACTTCCTCATTTTACCCGCGAATAGGGAAAGTCGGGTTAGGTCTTATGCTCCGTGTGCTCTGCGTCTCGGTGGTGAACCGCCGGGGCGATGCGGTGGTCGGGGATGTGAAACAAAGCCAATTTGGCGTTGGGGTCGGGTCAGCCTTTGACGCAGATCAGGGGTTCGAGGCGGGCGACTTTTCGGGCCAGGCCGGCGGTTTGGGTGGCATCGACGACGGCGGTCACGTCCTTGTAGGCGCCCGGGGCTTCCTCGGCGACGCCACGCAGCGAGGCGCCGCGAATGAGGATTCCCTTTTGAGCGAGGTTCATGACGACGTCCTTTCCGTGCCAGCGTTTGGTGGCCTGCTTTCGGCTCATGGCCCGGCCGGCCCCGTGGCAGCAGGAGCCGAAGGACAGCTCCATGCCGGTCTCCGTGCCGGCCAGGATGTAGGAGGCGGTTCCCATGGTCCCGCCGATAAGCACGGGCTGGCCGGCCGCCCGCAAATCCTCGGGCAGCGAGGGATGGCCTGGGCCGAACGCCCGCGTGGCGCCCTTGCGATGGACATAGAGCTTCGTCGGCTTGCCCTCGACGGTGTGCTGCTCGACCTTGCAGGTGTTGTGCGAGACGTCGTAGAGCAGCCTGAGGTCGGCCTTGGGCAGGACCTTCTCGAAGACCTGCCGCACGAGATGCGTCAGCACCTGGCGATTGGCCACGGCGCAGTTGATGCCCGCGCACATCGCTCCGTAGTATTGCCGGCCCAGATCGGACTGGATCGGCGCGCAGGCCAGCTCGCGTTCGGCCAGCTCGATCCCGGCGCTCTGGGCCGCCTTGATCATCTTAGGCAGAAAGTCGGTGGCGACCTGATGCCCCAGGCCGCGCGACCCGCAGTGGATGCTCACGACGACGTCGTTGAGATGCAGTCCGAATGTCTCGGCGATCTCGCCGTCGTAGAGGGCCGAGACGCGCTGGACTTCGAGGTAGTGGTTGCCCGAGCCGAGCGTGCCGACCTGCCTTTCCTGGCGGTCCTTGGCATGGCTGGAGACGTAGCGCGGCTGGGCGTCGGCCATGCGTCCGTTCTCTTCGGTGTGGGCCAGGTCCGCACGCGTGCCGTAGCCGGCCTCGACCGCCCACTCGCCCCCGCCGCGCAGCATCTCGTCCATCTCGATCGACGAGAGCTTGAGCTTGCCCTTGCTGCCGACGCCGGCCGGGATGCGCTGCGCCAGCAGATCGGCGAGGCGCTCCTTCAACGGGACAATCTCGTCGGCTGTCACCCCGGTGCACAGGGCGCGCACGCCGCAGGCGATGTCGAAGCCCACCCCGCCGGCCGAGATGATCCCGCCCCGGTCCGGATCGAAACCCGCGACGCCGCCGATGGGAAAGCCGTACCCCCAGTGCGCGTCCGGCATCGCGTACGAGCCTTGCACCACGCCCGGCAGCGAGGCCACGTTGGCCGCCTGCTTGTAGACCTGCTCGTCCATCCCCCGCATGAGTTCGTCATCGGCATAGACCACCACCGGAACCTGCATGGTCCCGAACGGCCCGATGACCCACTGACACTCGGACCGGCGTTTGACCTTCTCAGCGTACATACGACCTCGGGATATCAAATATCAAAATGAAAATGTAGAGTTTTGCAAAAGTTCAGTGAAAATATCAAAATTGCGGAATCCCGGCGCGCCGGGATGACTTTCTTCTCGTTGCTCTTTGACATTCTTGCTGAGTTCAGCATATCGGTTCTTCCCTGTCTATCGGTGATATACACTCGCATAATAAGCCGGCCATGATTGCTTCGATCTCAATCTGCATGACGCGTCTGCTTGAGCACCCATTTGGACGACTCCACACCGTCCAGAGGAAGATTGAAACTCATCTGGCAGGTATTGGATCCGGCGTCGTAGACGGTCTGCCAGTAGTCGTTGCCGTGGACGGACTGGCCCAGCGGCACGAGCCGGCCATCGACATCCTGGTATAAGACGTAGCCCGAAGCGCTTTCCAGCTTGTCGAATCGGATGGGCACGGCGCCAACACCGCCTCGGATATCTACTGTTACCTCGGGTTGCGAGGCCTGGATGATGATCGGATAGGTATCGGTCAGCACACCTCCCTCCACCGTCACACTGAGGTCATTTCCCTTCGCCTCACGATAAACGGTCTTCCAGGAACGTGGGTTCAGCGCGAGGTGAGTTCTGAAGGCCTCGTTGGGGCCGTAGTAATCGTCTGCGACGCGTGGCACCGTGATCCATTCCAGATCCATCTCGACCTTGTCACCCGGCTTGAACTGGTTAACGCCTTCGGGCGGCACGAGGAGCAGGTCCAGATCGCAGCGTCCGTCTTTTTGAACCTTGTGAACCGGCATGGAGATCGTGGGGTGGCTCTGCATCTTGCCGTCGAATGAAGCGCGATAAGAGCGAATCACTAATGCACGACTTCCCGTCCCCCAGTTCTTTCCACTGATGTGGATGGCGCCGGGAAACGCAATCCACCACGGCCCCTCGGGGGATAACTCCACCTTGTCCACAAACAGCTCGTCCGGTTTCAGATTCAGAGGAACGTTCTGCTCGGCGATCAGGCCGGCTCCGTTTCCATAAGCGATCCGTGGCGTCACCAATTTGCCGGTGCGGCCCATCTTGAACAGCCACGCCTGCTCCGCCGAGAGTTTCCTGCGGAACCGGTAATCGAGCGTGTGGAAGGTTCGGGCATAATCATCCGTGCGCAGCGTCCGGACGGTGGCCGCGACGTCTACTTCGCGGTGCGGGCCGTAGCAGCCGTTGTAGCGAACTTCGGTCAAACACGGGCCGTGACTGAGGTAGGCCGTTTTCATTTCGGTAAAGGCAAGCTTGTTACCGCGGGCGTCATGGACGCCGAGCCAGTCGCCTCCCCAGCCGGCATCGGTCCAACTCCATTTCTTCCCCTTCGAACCGTTTCGAGTCATGAGCATACGTACGTCGGTGATGGCGATGTCGGTGGCGCTCATGTCCATATCCAGGCACATGGTTTCGCCCCAGCAGCCGATGGCCAATTGATCCCATCGTCCGTTGCGACCCCAGCCGACCAGAGACAGTTGCGCGTGACTGGCCGACGGCAACGTGCCGTAGAATCCGTAGGCGATCCGCAGCTTGTATCGCGACGTTCCCGGCGACGCCGGAAGCATCGTGTAAGCGCGAAGGTAGGCGCCGAGTTCCCGATAGTGCCAGTTCTTGCTGAGTTGGACCGGGATACCGGTGGGCGTGCCGTCTTCGTCACACAGAATCGGGCAGAGCCCCGTGATGTTCGCCGGCCGGCCCAGATCCAACAGAAACGGCACTCGCACACACTCCTTTCCCGGATTATCCACGACAACCGTGAACTCATCGTAATCCCGGATATCCGTGTAACCTGTCTTCCACGTGCGTTGCAGACCCTTGACCCCGGCTTTCATGCAGTTGCTGTCACCCGCAAAGGTCACCGGCCAGTTCCGGTCGGGCGTGCTCACCTGAATCGACACGCGATCGTCGAGAACTGCGGCGCCCGGCATATTGCAGGTCAACGTGACACGCTGTCGCTCGCCCGCTTTCCAGGCTCCGCCAATTCGTTTCTCCACCTGCCAGTCGCCCGGATCACCCGTCAGGCGCACAGTCAGCTTTGCATCACGCCAGACCACCGGCACATTTTCATCCAGAGGGCCTGGAGTCAGTTCGGCCGTCAGCGTCAGACTCCCGGGCCAGGCAAGAAGATCGAGTACGCCTTCGCATTCGAGCCGATTTCCGGCTTTGTCCTCAAATTTCAGATCCAGCAAATCAAAATGCTGAACGAAACGCCCGGATTCCCAGAGCCGCACCGCGCTAAGACGTCCGACGTTCGTCTCGACGCCCGCCTTGCAGGTGACAGCCCGGTAGACCTTGCCGTCAATCTCGATTTCAATCGACAGTTTCGCCGGCGGCAGGGAGCCAAGCCGCTTAGCGCCGGCCTCAAGGGCTTGCCTGTAATCAAGATCGTCGTCCAGCAGCCCGAAGCGGGCATTCGCCAGATCATCCACATCAAGCATGAAGCCGAAGCGGCCGGACTCGATGCAGAGGACATCAGCGGACTTGTCCTGCGGGCTTTTGCGCCAACCATTCAGCCAGTAGCCGAACGAATAATCTTTTTGGGCGACGGGGCAAGGCTTGTCCGGGCTCGTCTCGCCGGAGTCCGCGACCTGCCAGCGGAGATTGCGAAATCGAGGTTTGGCTCCACTCCAGCGTGTGCCGATGTGTTTGGGGCTTCCTTCGTCACCACGTTTCGGCCTCAGGCGTTCTTCGGGAGTGAGCTTGAGCCGTCTAACGTCTTTCCAACTGCCCAACGCATCTCCGGCTGCATTGTGGAAGTCCTGTGGACTCAAAACAACCGCCTGCCATTTGTCGCCGCCGCGCAGTTGTGTTTCTGCGGCGTAATCATCAATTACGACGACCAGTGTGTCAGGTTGATCAGCAAGAACGTCAATCGCGAGTGCGGCGCCTTCGGGAGCGGCGTATGTTTCGTCGGCGATCTTGTGTGTGCTGCGAGCCCATTGATCCGGCTTGTACGTAAACCACTCTTTTTCCCAATCGCCCTCGAATGACTCGATCAGCAACGACGGCTCGCGCGTTGCTCGAACACCCGCTGACACCAGTTCTCCCACGGTTGCGATTTGCAGCAGCGACGAGACATTGAACGATTCGGCGGTATAGGCTCCGTAGTAGTATCCCGCGCCGGAAACCGGCTCGTCGAGCGGATACGTAACATTGGCGTAAACCCACAGAGGCCTTTCGACATTGCTCAGTGGCAGCTTCGCCGTCCACACGCCGTCGGCTTCTTCGGCTTTGGCATGATGCCAGAAGCGATGCACGGTGTTCTGCATATCTTCCGGCCCCTCGTCCGTCTTACCATGCTGCGTGTAAAAGACGTCTACCGAAACCACGGGTTTTGAACGATCGGGCCGAACGCTGAAGCTCGGCACGCCGTCATCGGTCTTCAGCGTCAGCGTCGTCTCAGGCGTCTGAGGAAAAGAGAAGCTGTCGCGCAAGTGCTGATCCATCCACAACATCGTGGCGACTTCGTACTGTGAAGTGTCCTGGTGGTTGTGGTGCGGCGAACACGTGACCCGCCACTGGTCGGCCCGGATTTCAGCAATGGCCTTGGGCAGATCGCCGATGCGTCCGTGGAAGTCATTCGACGGACTGAGGAAAATGATCGGGCAGGAGATCTCCTTCAGGCTCATATCATCGCCAAGCGTCGCACGGTACAGCGGACTGTCGTTGTGACGATCGCTGATGCCTCCGCAGGACGGCGCCGCGGCTTTGACTCGCGGGTCGATGGCCGTCATGACCGTCAGTTTGCCGCCCATGGAGTGACCATAGACGCCGAGCCGGTCTGGATCGACTTGCCGCTGGTGCTCCAGAAACGTCAGGGCCCGGCGCGCGGCCAGGGCACAAAGAAACCACCCGCTGTTTCGCGGCGACTCCACCTCGTCCAGCGTCCATGCCGCCGGCTTTGCACTGGGAAACACGTTGCCGGGATTTCTGCCGGGGGCGTGATAGCCGTCAACGGCCCCCCAATCCGTCGTCCGTTTGTACCTGGGATCGTCACTCGCACCAGCCCAGAAGAGCTTCACCTCATTGGGAGTAACGCGATAGTCCGGAGCACTGATGCGTCCGGCCCACGCAATCGAAACCGTTGCGTATCGGCGTTTGGCATTTGCCAGGCACGCCTTGTGGTCGGCATACTGCCCACCACCATGAATCTGAACCAAGCCCAGGAGGTTGCTTCCGCCTTTAGGATAACCATATACCGCCGCCATCATGGCCTTTTGCCCCTTGAACACGCCAATCCGGTAACGCAACACGCTCAGGACAACGTTGTCCTCTTCCCATTCCTTGAGGATTTCGATCTCCAAAGGCTCTGCACGCGGATCATATCCCGCCCATAGCTGCCTGAGGGTCTGCGGCGCTACACCGTTTCTCAGGGGAGGCAGTGATTCCGCTTCGGCCTGAAGCGATTGATATATCAGTGCCGATACAACGAATACAAAGCAAATGAGATTGTTCTTCAGTACCATCTACCCACCAGTAATAAGCTCCCTGCGCCAGTCCGCTACGGCCTGATTCATCGACAGATGCCATGCATGCCAACCGGTCGTCGGCCGGTGACAGGTAGAAACGCTCACCGGCTGCGACTGCCGCGCGACACCCCGATTAAGGGCCATGCGTGCGACCGCGTGGCGCGCCAAGGCATATGCGAACAGTTTCGCTTCAACCCATCTTATCTTCTTGTTCCTTATCAGATACTGAACTTTTGCAGAACTCCTGTTCGCATGTTATTAGACGTCGACGATGCACTGGGCGAGCCAGTGGCCGTCGCGGCCCTGCTCGACTTTGAGATCCGCATACGTGGCGGCCTTGACCTCGACGGCGGGCTCGTGCCGGACGGGATCGACCGCTTCGCCCCAGGCCGTCGCACGCAGGCCGCCCTCGACGCGCGCGATCTCAAACCGGCTGAACAACATGTTCCGCTTTCCCATCTCGCAAAGCAAAGCGCTGAGCCAGCCCACCAGGAGGAGCCCGTCGTCCTCTTCGGCGCAGGTGATCTGCACCGCCTCTTTCGGCTCGATTCTCTCCAGGTCGGTGACGATCGACGTCATGGCCAGGGCGGCCTGGGCAAACGCTTCTTCCCGCGTCGGCCCGACGCCGCGAATCCCCATGTCCGCCGGATGCGAGTACAGCTCCCAGTACGCAGAGTCCATGGCAAACACCCAACAGATGCATTCCATTTTCGCTCCATGGTACCAGGCGCCGGCCTTTTGCGAAATGGCGCACCCGGGGAATTTGCCCGGTCGCGCGACGATGGATGGCCTCGCTTCGCTGGCAATGACAGGGAAGACTCCTATGGGTCATTGCGCGCCGGGCAGCAAGCCCGCCCGCGCGAATGCGGGGGAAGCGATCTTCTTTCCGCGACAGTCGCGAGACCTGCGAAGTACGATACTACAGCGCGGGCAGCTCGGACGACCACACGGTCTCGTTGCCGCCGGCGTCCCGCGCTTTGACGCGGAAGGTGGCATAGACGTGCGGGCCGCCGAGCAGCACGGTGTAGGTGCGGTCGCTCTGCCAGCCGCTGCTGAAGCCCGACTCACTGATGCACCAGAAGAAGTACTCCACGGGTCCGTTCTCGTCGGTGGCTTCCGTCGCCGTCATCGTGGCGTGGTAGTTGAAGCTGCCCTCGCCGATCCGGACCTTCTCGGGCTCGACCTCCCACGTCATCGGATCGGGGTCCGGCGGCAGCATATCGACCGTCACCTCGGACGAGAAGTGCGTCGCATTGCGGGCGGGCGACTTGTCGCGGGCGCGGACGCGGAAGGTGTACTGCCCCTGGGGCAGAGCCGTCAGCTCGTAGGTGCGGTCGTCCTGCCAGCCGCTGTTGTAGAGCGGATGGGAGGTGCACTCGAACTCGTACTCGACGCCGCTTTCGTCGGTCGCTTCGGTCGCCGTCATCCGGATCGAACCGGTGGCGGAACGATGCGGCCGGGCCTCCCAGGTCATCGGGTTCGGCGCCGGGGCCAGAAAGTCTTCCCGCGGGGTGGTCGCGGGAAACGGGTCCGACCAGTCCGTTTCCTGCTGGTTGCCCCGGTTGCGGGCCTTGACCTGGTACCAGTACGTGGTGTGCTCGGTCAATTCCGTGTCGACCCAGCGCGGCGGTTCACCGGGCCCGAACAGCAGCCACCCGCTGTTGAACTCCGGATGGAACACCTCCTCGAAGTAGTACTCGACCTCGGTTCCGTCGGTGGAGGTGGCGATCGTGGCGACCATCTCGATTGAGTGCGGATCGATCGCAGAGGGCCGGGTCTCCCAGGTCATCGGGTCAGGCAGAGGAGGCGTCGAGACCGGCGGTCCCATCCGCCAGCTCGCCGCCAGAAGAGCGAAGTCGTTGAAATCGACCTTTCCGTCGCGGTTGAAATCCTCGGCCAGGAGGTCGTCGGTAACGACCCAGCGCAGGCCCATCCGCTTCAGGTCCGCCGGCCCGACGCGCCCGTCGTGGTTCAGGTCGGTCCGATGCCCCAGGTTCGCCGCGGAAAGGCTCGCCTCCGGCGTGCCCCCGTACGCACCGGCGTTGATGCGCTGCCCGTGAGGCCACAGTTCCGCCGACCAGTCCGAATCCGGATAGCCGGCGTCGATACCGAGACTGCTCCTGGTGTCGGTCACCCACCGGCGGGCCTGCGGGTCCCAGCGGCCGGCAGTCGAGCGCAGGTGGTAATCGCCGTTGATCCACATATCGTCGCTCGCCTCGGCGGTGCCGCGATTGTCCCAGTACCCGTTCACGGCAAAGCGCGGATCATCGAGGATGTCCCGGTCGTCCCAGGTCGCCCCGCCGCCGAGATCGCCGCCGCCGTTGGACACCAACACGTTGTAGGTGTGGTTGGACGGGCCGTAGATGCCGCCGGCGGTGGTGGCGGCGTTGAAGGCGATGATATTGTTGCGTACCGTGCCGGGGCAGCGATAGAGGCCGCCGCCGAAATCGCCCGCAACGTTGCCCACAATCGTATTGTTCACGATGGACTGGGAGCAGTTGTAGAGGCCGCCGCCGTCGCGTTCGGCGCGGTTGCCGGCAATGATGTTGTGGTGGATGCTGCCCCCGCAGTTGTAGAGTCCGCCACCGTGGGTGCGGCTGTAGTTCCGCAGGATGACGTTGCCAGCGACTTCGCCGTTGCAGAAGTACAGGCCCCCCGCATCGCTGTTGTCGGTGATGACATTGTCGCGAACGAGGCCGTTGCAGAAGGCCAGTCCGCCGCCGTTGAGGGAGATCGTGTTTCCCTCGATGCGGCCTTCGCACATATAGACGCCCTCGCCCTCGTTCGAGACGATGGTGTTGCCGACAATCACAGGGGCGGCGCCGTCGGCGCCTCTGATTCCCGGCCCGCTGCAATCGCGGATGACGTTGCGGGAGATCGTCGGCGCGGCGCCCTCGCAGGAGATTCCCTGTCCGGTAATGGTGAAGCCTTCGAGCACCGAGTCGCTCGTCTCACGGAAATCAAAGGTCACGGCGGGCACCTCGGCGCCGAGAATCACCGTCGCCTGCACGACGGTCGCATCGCCGGGGTCCTCGCTGCGCAGCGTCACGCGCCGGCCGTTGAAAAAGACGTCCTCGGCGTAGGTCCCCGCCTTGACGACGATGGTGTCACCGTCCCAGGAATTGTTGAGCGCCTCCTGGATCGTCTGGAAATCGGCCGGACCGTCGTCATCAACCGTGATCGTCCGTGCCAGGCCCGGAACCGCCAGCACACACACAACCGATACCGCGATGAACCTTTTCATATCAACACCCATCCTCCACACACACTGCGTTGGATTCCTCAGGAGCCAACACATATCTCACATTCCAGTACAAGCGCGCCCGCCACGGCCGCGCTACCGAGCAACGTATTTCTACGGAAGCGGATTCTGATGCAAGCGCCCCGCCAGACACAGATTTCCGAACAGATCAACACGGGCGACGATGTTGCCGAACCAGTCTCTGACGGCAAATCCGCCGCCGCCGGCTTCACAATGGGCCAACTCGTTGAGCTCGCCCCGGATGCACATGTTGCCGTCGAGGTCGATATAGCCGACCACCTCCTGCTGGGCCCCGTGGATGACAAAGGCCCCGGCCGGCGTGTCGCACTCGGTCCCCGTCGTCAGGGCGCCCTGGAGAACGAGGTTGCCCCCGTCGTCGAACTCGGCGACGGTCTGGCCCAGGTGCCCGACGATGCCGAGAATCGCCGCGCCCGAGGGCACCGCGGTAAGCCCGGTCCCTCCGGTGGTCAGCGAATACGGCTGATCGTACTGCGGCAGGTCGGCGGCCCAGACCGTGACCAGCCAAGTCCCCGGCGCCGGCTGCTCGACGCAGACCTGCTCGACGTTATTCGTATGGTCGGCCCGGACGCGTTGCGCCGGCTCGGCCGGCAGATACGGATCCAGCGTCCAGGGATAATAACGCGTCCCGTCGGGCCCGGTCACCACCAGGTCCAGGTCGTTCACCAGCGCGTGCGCAGCCAGAGGATCGGCCGGCCAATCATCCCAGACCAGCGTCAGCTTCAACTCCGACGCCCCCGGAGCGACCACCAGCGTGTACACGTCCCGCTGGCCCTGCTGTATGAGGCGGTCTTCCACCACCGCATCGTCGATCGTGTCGGCCCGGACCAGATCGATGGACTTCCTGCCGTCGATCAGCCCGTATCCGTGCACGTAGTCCGGACCCGGAGCGCCCAGGTCCCGGGCCGTGTGAAGCAGAATCGCCTTGATCGTGGCCGGTCGCGGGTCGCTGCCGTGCGTGGCGCGCCAATCCTCCAGGATTAGCGCCATGGTCCCCGACACCGACGGCGCCGCCAGCGACGTCCCGCAGGCGCCCCCGTAGCGATTGGAAGGCAGCGTGGACCAGACTTCCCCATCGTCGGCCTCGCAGCCCGGGGCCACCACGTCCGGCTTGATGCGCCCGTCTTCGGTCGGGCCCTTGTTGCTCCAGGGCCACAGCGAGTCGTCGTCCGAGTTGGTCGCGCCCACCGTCACGACGTTCTTGGCCACCCCGGTGCACAGGATGGTGGCCCAGCCGCCTTCGTTGCCGACGGCCCACGCCATCGAGATCGGTTTGCCCAGCGCTCCCCGCACGATGGCGTCCAGCGCCGCGGCGTAATCCTTGTAAACGTGCCACTCGACCTTGCCCCAGGAATTGTTGGCGATGTCGATATCATACATATCGATGGCGTCCTTGTACTGGTCGCGCAGCTCGCTGACGCTGTCCCAGCTATGGTACGACACGACCGCCGCGTCGGTGGCGATCCCTCGATACTGACGACTGGCCAGGAGGGAGCCGTTGCCGACCATGGTTCCGGCCACCTGGGTCGCGTGGTCGCCGACGGGCCAGGCGTCGTCGATATTGACCACCCGCCCGCTCAAGTCGCCGTGGGCGTCGTCGGGATGCTTGGATTCCCACTGCCCGATGATGACGCCGGCGCCGGTCAATCCGTACGGGGCCAGTTGGACCGCGTTAATGTTGATGGCGGCGCGGACCCCGTCGTTCAAGTCCATCGACGGCGAGAGCTGGTCGATCCACTTGACCGCCTCGCACGAGGCCAGGTCCTCGATCGCCGTCGCGGGCAAATGGCAGAGAACGCTGTTCTCGGCCTCGCTGCCATCGACGACCGTACCGCCCAGCTCCCGGATCGCGCGGGCGCCGGCGGCCCAAGTCACGTCCTCGAAGAACCGCACCGTCAGCCGCGCCCGGCCGTCGGGCGTCATCGAGTACGCGCCGACGCCCTCTTCCGCGATGGGCGGAGCGAGCTTGTCGGCGGCCCGGATGTCCACGACCGCACGCACGCCCGGCAGGGCCGCGATCTCATCCAGCTTGTCGGCCCGCACGCCGGCCAGCCACGACCGCTGCGCAAGGTACGAAAGCAACCGCACCCCCATCCGAATAAAGCCCACCCGACGCTCCACCGTCGGAACGTTCTCCAACTGGAGGATGACGTGAATCCGCTCCGAACCCTCGCTCCGTCGCCCGCGCAGCGACGCGCTGACTCCCGCCGCCGGTACGAAACGCCGGGACTTGAGAATCACCTCGTCGCCGCCGGGTGCGGAACTCGCACACAGCAGGACAACGAGCACGCCGATAAAAGCGCCCACCTTCTTCATAACAAGATTATTCCTCCGTGCCCTCGCGCGAGTTCATTTCTACAAAACCCCCATGGTTGTACTACACGGGGCCCGCTGCCGGCCCGAAATACCCGGTTTCACTTTTCGCGGCCTCCGCCTCTGTGCAAAACCGCCACGCTTTGGCCGGCACGCCGGGCATACACCGCAACCGTGCAGGCCACCCCTCGCCTTGCGCATGTTCGGCGTCGCAGAGGCGGTCCGGCCGCGGTCCGCCAAGATCCTGCACCGCCTACTGATGTATTCTACCATATTTGGCCTGCCATTTCCACCCCAATCGCAATCGACGGCGGCGCGAACGTCCACGGCCACGCTCCGGACGCCGAACGGCTTTATTATGGGCCGCTACGGTCTTGCGCCCGTCATAACGGGCCGGCGCAGCGCCGGTTTTTGCTATGGTTCGATCCTGCGAGTGATTAGACTACAACCTGCGTGAGCAGGAGGAGCTGGGTGTGTGGCGGCCCATCGCTCGTGCCGACACAAGGGGTAAGGGAATTAAGGGGTAAGGGAATTTCAAGCGATCTTCGGAGAACACCATGGTTAGTGGAAAAACTGCCAGGATCACGATAGCGGGTCTGCTGCTGACGATGCTCGCGGCAGCGGGCGTGTTGCTCGGTCCGGCGAGAGGATACGGACAGGAACAAGCGGGCGCGGCGGCGGCCGAGCCGAACGATCCGAACGCCGCGGCGGCCGCGAAGGTCGCCGAACCCAACGCCGCGACGCCGGCCTCTCTCGTACCCGCCGATGCGGCCAAGGCGGCGGACGTCACCGTCGAGACCCTGGAAACGCGGAAGAAGCAGGTCGCCGACTCGGCGGACCTGAGCGAAGAGATCAAGGCCAAACTGACGGAGGTCTACGACAAGACCATCGCCCAGTTGAAGCTGGCCGACGAGCTCAAGGCCAGGCGCAAGCAATATGGCGAGGCCCTGAAGGGCGCTCCGGCCCGGCTGGAGGAGATCAAGAAGTCGCTGGCCCAACCGGCCGCCGAGGCGGTTGCGGAGACGCCGCCGGACCTGACCCTCGCGCAGGCCGAACAGAAACTCTCACAGGCCAAGCTGGCGCTCGAAGAGGCGAAAACCACAGCCCAGAACCTTGAGAACGAACCCAGGAGACGGGCCGAGCGCCGGACGAAGATCCCGGAAGAGTCCAGTGCGGCCAAGCAGCGCCTCGAAGAGATCAAGACCCTGCTCGCCGAGGCCACCGACCCGGCCTCAGCCCTGAGCCAGGCCAACCGCACCCTGCTGCAGAGCGAGCAAAGCGTTCTGCAAGAACGCATCGAGGCCAATAACGAGGAAGTCCTCCTGTACGACGGGACCAGCGATCTGCTGGCTGCCGAGCGCGATCTGGCGGCGAGACGGGTCTCGACCGCCGAGAAGAACGTGGAATTCTGGCAGAAGAAAGTCAGCGACCTGCGACAGGAAGCGGCCGAAGCGGCCCGCCAGGAGGCCGACCGCGCCAAGGCCGAGACCCGGTATGCCCATCCCGTGATCCAGGAAGCCGCCCGGTACAACGCCGAACTGGCCCAGAAGCAGGCCGAGCTGGTGGTTGAAATCGAGAAGACCTCGCAGTACACCTCCCGCCTCGACGAGCAATTGGCCGGGCTCAAGAAGGACCTCGATGAGATTCAGCAGCAGGTCGAGAAAGCCGGCGGTGTCACGGACGTCCTCGGCGTCCGCCTGCTCGGCAAGCGCAGCAAGCTGCCCAGCACCAGCGACAATCGACGCCGGATACGGACGCGACCGGGAGCTATTTCGCAGGCCCAGTTCAACTGGATCGAATACGACAATCTGTGGTCCCAGCTAAGCGACGTCGAGACGCGGGCCGAGACCATTCTCGCTGAAGCGGAGACACCGCCCGCGGAAACCGAACGCGCCGACGTCCGCAGCGCCCTCATCGAGCATCTCCAGGCCCGGCGCAAAACGCTCAAAGCCCTGTCCGATCTCTCCCTGGACTACTCGACCCGTCTGGCCAATCTCGACGCCAAAGAAAGAGACTATGTCGCTACCACGCAGGAGTTGCAGAACTTCATCGACGCCAACATCCTCTGGGTCAAAAGCAATGCGGTGAAGCTGAGCGACGCCAATCGGACGGCCGCCGCGTTGCGCTGGCTGCTGTCGCCGGCGAATTGGCGGGCCGTGGCCGCGGCCCTGTGGGCCGACTTCAAGGGCAATCCGCTGCTTCACGTCCTGATCGTGCTGGCGGCCGTCAGTGCGGTGGTCTTTCACGCGAGATTGCACGAACGCCTGAACGCCATCGGCGAAAGCGTCCGCCAGGTGCAGACCGACAGTTTCCTGCTCACGCTGCAGGCGATTGCCCTGACGCTTCTGCTGGCCGCGGCCTGGCCGGTCGTGCTGCTGCTGATCGGCTGGCGTCTCTCGGCCACGGCGGCCGCCGACTTCGTCCTGGCGACGGCCTCGGGACTGTTTGTTGTCGCGCCGATCCTGTTCGTATTCAGCTTTCTGGGACATTTGACCATGCCGCACGGCCTGGCCCAGGACCACTTTCGCGTCCGGGAGGAACGGCTGGTCTTTCTCCGGCGGCATTTGCGCTGGCTGGCGGTTCTCGTCGTCTGTCTGGCGCTGGTTCTGGAAATCATACGCGTTCAGCAGACCGACGACCGGTGGTACGGTACCGCCGGACGCCTGTTCGCCATCGCATCGCTTCTGGGCACCGGCGCGTTCCTGCTGGTTGTCCTGCGCCCGAGCTCGCCCCTGATGGAGCCCTACCTCAGACAAAAACGAGGCGGATGGCTGGAAAAGCTCCGCTACATCTGGTACCCCCTGTGCCTGCTCCTGCCGGTCGGGTTCTCCGCTTTGGCCGGTACGGGGTATTTCTACGCCGCGCGCCACCTGACCGAGAAACTTACCTACACGCTTTTGCTGATCCTCTTCGTGATCCTGCTCAAGGCCACGTTCGCACGCTGGCTCATGGTGGCCCAGCGCCGCCTCGCCCTGCTCGAACGGGAGAAGCGCCGGGCGGCCGAAGCCCAGGAAGCGGCCCAGGCGCAGGGCTCGGCCCCAGCGGCCGCACCGTCGGAAACCGCCGAGACCGGCGCCAAGCCCGAGCAGACTATCTTCCAGATGTCCCAGCAGACCCGGCACCTGATCAACGCCGTGGCCGCGGTCCTGCTCGTGGTCGGGCTCTGGTATCTCTGGAAAGACGTGCTCCCGGCCTTTACCAAGCTCGGCGAGCACACGCTCTGGAACATGGCCGAGGATGAGCCCATCACCCTCGGCGCCGTCGCCACGGCCCTGGTCGCGGTCGTCCTGACCGTCGTGGCCGCTCGCAACGCCCCGGGCCTGCTGGAGATCGTCATTCTCCGGCGCCTGCCCATCGACCGCGGCGCCCGATTCGCCATCATCACGATCTCGCGCTACCTCCTGGTCATCATCGGCCTGATCGTCGCCTTCACCGAGATCGGCATCGGCTGGTCCAAAGTCCAGTGGCTCGTCGCGGCGATGACCGTCGGTCTGGGCTTCGGCCTCCAGGAAATCTTCGCCAACTTCATCAGCGGCCTGATCATCCTGTTCGAGCAACCCATTCGCGTCGACGACGTCGTGACCGTCGGAGACGTCACCGGCAAGGTCTCCATGATCCGCATCCGCGCCACCACGATCCGCAAATGGGATCAGCGCGAGCTGATCGTGCCGAACAAGGAGTTCATCACCGGTCGCCTCATCAACTGGACGCTCTCGGACAACGTGCTGCGCATGGTCTTTCCCGTGGGCATCGCCTACGGCTCGGACATTCGCAAGGCCGAGAAGCTGCTCTACGAGATCGCCGAGGCCGAACCCAGAGTCATCGACGAGCCCAAGCCCGTCGTCGTCTTCACCGGCTTCGGCGCCAGCAGCCTGGATTTCGAGCTGCGCGTCTACCTCTCGGGCATGGACAACTACGTGCCGCTCTGGCACGACATCAACTGTGCCATCGACGACGCCTTCCGCAAGGCCGAGATCGAGATCGCCTTCCCCCAGCAGGACCTGCACCTCCGCTCCATCGACCCCGGCCTGCAAAACCTCTTCCCGGGAGGCAAGCAATAGACCCAGGCGCAACAAACGACGCGCCCTTAATCCAACCGCGCGAGCCTCGCCTCAAGATCGGGGACCGGCTTGAAATGCCACGTTCTTCCTACCTTCCGACTGGCAAGCAAACCGCGCTGCTGTAAATCGAGCAGATCGGTGCGCGCCGTCTGGTAGACTACGTTGTGGCTCATCTGGTGCGACTTGAACGTGTAACGCTGCTGCGGGTGGCGCAGGGCGTGAACGATCAAAGCCTGCTGGCGATGGTTCAGCACCGTGACGCCGCGGAGTCTCGTTTCGATGGTGTGCAACGCCGCGGTCTTGCGCTCGATGTACTCGTGCAGTTCCCTCATGGCCCGCCGGATGACATCGAGCTGCTGGAGGATGAAGTAGGTCAGGTCATTGTCGTCCGTCTCGGTGAAGAGGAAAGCCCTTCCGTACTTGGCCGGAGCTTTCAGGAGGATTTGGGAGATGGAGACGAACTCGAAGAGCCAATACCTGTGCCGCAGCATCGACCAGTAGAACAGAGCTCGCGCGACGCGGCCGTTGCCGTCAACGAACGGGTGGTCGTAGGCCAGCCAGAAATGCAGGATGATCGACCGCAAGACCGGATGGAGAAACCTCTCCGGTGTTCTACCGTTGGCGAAGTCACACATGGCAGCCATTCTCTCTTCGAGTTGCTCGGCCGGCGGCGGGTTGTGAAAGACCTCGTTGTACATGTCAACGACCGCGATGCGCTCATTTGGCAGGCGCAATCGTCCCGTCTCCGAATCGCTTTTTAAGGTCTTGGCTGTGATGATCTGGTGAATCTCAAGAATGAGTTCCTTGGAGAGCTTCTTGTCCTTGAGGGCTCCGACACGCTGCATAGTCCGGAAATTGTTGAGGATCATCTGCTCGTTATGGTCGCGCGGACGCCGTTGGGTCCGGATCATCTCCTTGGCGACCTCGCGTGTCGTTGCGGCTCCCTCAAGCTGGCTAGAGGTGATGGCTTCCTGGATGAGCGAGTTGACGCAGTACCGGTCTCTCGTCTCAGGGTTCGTGATCTGGTCCGGCATACCGATATGGCCCCCTGCACCTTGGTCGATCTTCTGGAGCATCTCAGGGATGGGATCGGCCATGGTGTAGGTGAATGCCTTGCCCTTGGCATCAGTAAGTGGAACCGGGCTGGATTGCTGTTTTCGTTTGAGTTTCAAGGCCAACCACCATTCTTCACGCGAAAAACCCTCGGGCGGCGTATAGTACTGAAGGTTGTCCCAGTGGAAGTACTTGCCGGACGGGGAGATTCTCGCGCCGAGAGCGATAATCTGCATCAGCCGGCTAGGATCTTTGATGTCTCCTAACATGCGCTCAAAATCCGGTGGTGTTTTCGGCATCTTCATCGCTTAGGTCCTTTTCGTACACCGATTTGCGCGTGTACTGATCATATACTAAAATGTTCACTTTTAGTATATCGTCGTGACAGTTGAATCTAAATACTAATTTTGAATATTTTAGTATTCACTTAGTATTTCGGCGGCAGGCGTGTGGATGGCCGATAAAAAACGCCCTGCCGTATGTGGGCAGGGCGTGTGTGTCTGATGAGTTGGTATCGCCGGCAGGCCGGTGACGGCGCAGCTTTTAGATTGTTCGGAGCAGGTGGGCGGCGGCTTTGGTTCCTTTAATGAAGCTGTCGAGGCTGAAGTGTTCGTTGGGGCTGTGGGGCCCGTCGCTGTCGAGGCCGAGGCCCATGAGCACGACGGGGCAGCCCAGGTGCTCGACGAAGGTGCTGACGACCGGGATGGAGCCGCCACAGCGGATGAAGACGGGCTCGGCGCCGAAACCCTGGCGAAGCGCCTCTTCCGTGGCGCGGAAGGCCGGGTTGTTGACGTCGAACAACACCGGTGGGCACATCGCGAAGTCCGACATCTCCAGGCGCACGGTATCGGGGCAGACCGCGCGAATGTGCCCAGCGATTAGCTCGGCGATGCGGGACGGGTCCTGGTGCGGGACGAGGCGGGCGCTGATCTTGGCGGTGGCCGAGGCCGGGATGATCGTCTTGGCGCCCTCTTCGGTATAGCCGCCGAAGATGCCGTTGATCTCGAAAGTGGGCCGCATCCAGATCCGCTCCAGCGTGCTAAAGCCCGCCTCGCCATGCGGACGGGCGACGTTCAACTCGCCAACGAAGGCCTGGTCGTCGAACGCCAGCTTGGCCATGCTCTCGGCTTCCCACTGCTCCAGGGGCGCCACGTCATCGTAGAAATGGGGGATCAGGACTTTGCCGTCGGGGGCGACACAGCCGGCCAAGATCTGGGCGAGCACCATGGCGGGATTGGCGATTCCGCCTCCGTAGGCGCCGGAGTGCACGTCCTTGTCGGGCCCCTTCACGGTGAATTCAAACGCGGCCATCCCGCGCAGGCCGTAGGTGATCGCGGGCGTCTTCTCGTCGTACATCGTGCTGTCGGAGACGACGACCACGTCGGGCTTGAGCTCGTCTTTGGCCTGGCGGACGTACCGCGCCAGGGCGTCGCCGCCCGATTCCTCCTCGCCCTCCAGCAGGAACAGCACCTCGCAGGGGAGCTCACCGTCGGTCTTGAGCAGGCTCTCGACGGCCTTGACGTGGGCGAAGACCTGCCCCTTGTCGTCGGTGGAGCCGCGTCCGTAGATGATGCCGTCCCGAATCGTCGGCTCGAACGGCGGCGTCTGCCACTGATCCAGCGGGTCCTCGGGCTGCACGTCGTAGTGCCCGTAGACCATGACGCGCTTGGCGCTCTTGCCCCTGGCCTGCGCGCGGACGATGGGCTGGCCCCCGGCGTCCACCAGCGAGGCCTCCAGGCCCAGCTTCTGAAAATGGACGACCAGCCACTCGGCACAGGCCTTCGTGTCGCCGTCGTGTTTGCTCTGGGCGCTGACCGACGGGAAGCGCATCAGCTCCTTCAATTCTTCGATGAAACGTTCGCGGTTTTCGTCTACGTAGGCCTCAATCTTCTCTGCCATGGTACTGCTTTCTCCTGTCAAAGCGGGCGCGCCCGTGACGGCGCACCCGGTTGCGATTATCATCCTGTATTAGCTGGGTTTCTTCCTGACGGTGGTCAGATAGAGCCACACGACCACACCCGCCAGAAGCACGACGCCGAGAATTCCGCCGAATCGCATGGTGTCGCCGGTGTAGTGCTCGAAGAGCGGCAGCTCCACGTCGAACTGCTTGAAGATCACAATGGGAATGGCGACGAGGATGCCCATAAGCGCTTCGCCGGTAATGAGGCCGGAAGCCATCAACAGGCCCCTGCGATCGGACGCCTCCACGTCGTGGGTGTCGCTATTCGCTCTCTTGTGGTATCGCTTGACGGCCAGGCTGATCAGACCGCCGACAAAGATCGGCACCGACAGCTCGAACGGCAGATAGAAGCCGATGGCCACGGCCAGGACCGGCGTTCGAAACGAGCTGTTGATGTGTTGCAGGTACGAATCGAGGGCGATAATCCCGATTGCGATGACCACACCGATGCCGAAGAACGTCCACGGCAACCCTCCCTGGAACACACCCTGGGCCACGGAGGCCATCAAATTGGCCTGCGGTGAGGAGAGGGCGTTGTCCCCGGCCCCCTCCATGCCCCGAAAACCGTAGGCGTTTTGCAGCAGAATCAGCACGGGCCCGATGACCAGCGCAGCCGAAGCGGTCCCTAACATCTCCATCACCTGCTGTTTCCAGGGGGTCGTGCCGACGAGCCGTCCACACTTGAGGTCCTGCATCACGTCTCCGGCGATGGCTGCGGCACAGCAGACGACACCGCCGATGATGATCGCCGCGGCCGGACCGCTTTCGGCCGCCTTGCCCATGAGCAACATCAACAGGAAGGCCGATACCAGCACCGTGGAAACCGTGACGCCCGAGATGGGATTGTTTGATGAGCCCACCATTCCTGCCATGTATCCGGCCACGGCAGCAAAAAGAAAACCGGTGCCAAGCATAACGACCGCCATAATGACAGAGATGTGAATCTGCTGAACGTAATGTTGATAGAGCATGAACAAGGGGACGACGGAGCCGACAATCAGGAAAATGATCCACTTCATCGGCAGGTCCTTCTCCGTACGGTCCACTTCCGTGTGCCCGCCCGTGATTTCCTGATACGCCTTCAAGCCGCTGGTCACACCGCGGACCAGCGATTTCCGCAAGCAAAAGATGGTCCACAACCCACCCACCAGCATGCCGCCGACGCCAATGAAGCGGGTCAACTTGCTCCAGATGCGCTCGGCGTACTCCAGGGCGGGTACAGGCGTACCCAACGTCTCTTTGACCTCGGCGTTGTGCGCCTCGGCCGCGGCGATCTCTTCCGCCGGAGCATTCGCGTCGACCGCCATATAGGACAGAGTGAAAACGTCCCACTTCTCGGGATCGCTGACCTCACCCTCGAGTTGGTAGACCGGCCGCTCGTTCTGAGAAGCCACGATGGGGATGGTGACGAGCCAGTTTGCGGCCCCACCCAGGAAGATCAAAACGGCGATGTTCAGCCCCACAATGTAACCGACGGAGAGAAGAGCGGGACTAAGATTGGATCCAAAGTAGGCAACGCTGCCGCGAACGTACCGGGCCCCGTCCAGGATGCTGGGCCAGATCCCCAGGAAGGTCGCCCCGACCTTGAACAAGCCTCCCACCGCCGCGGCTTTGACGATGTATATGATGCCGGACGAATCACTGCGCCCGGTCTCCAGCACCTTGGCGGTCGCGACACCTTCCGGGAACTTCAGGTCGCCTTCGACGATGAGCGAACGCCGCAACGGGATCGTGAACAACACGCCCAGGAGCCCGCCGAAACCGGCGATGACCGCGACCCAGAAGTAATTGAATTCGTCCCAGAAGCCCAGCAGCAGCAAAGCCGGCAGGGTGAAGATCACGCCGGCGGCCAGGGATTCGCCGGCCGAGGCGCAGGTGCCGACCAGGTTGCACTCCTGGATCGTACTGCCCTTGAAGAATCGCATGATCCCCAGCGCCATGACCGCCGCCGGAATGGCAGCCGAAACCGTCATCCCCGCAAACAGGCCCAGGTAGGCGTTGGCGGCCGAGAGGATCACGGCCAGCAGCACCCCGAAGAAGAGGACCCTGATCGTCAGTTCCTGTGGTGACTTGTTGCCATCACTCATAATACACCGTCTCCAGAAGAGTCACTTTCCATACAGACGCCAATCCGGGCACGGACCGTCGCGCCCCGGATGGCAATGCGCTCGTTATTGCACGAACTGATCCACGAAGTAGCGGGCCGTCAGCGGCTCGCCGGTCGCCCGCGCGATCATTTCATTCCAATGGTACTTATCACCGGCCTCAAAGACGTTCTCCCTGAGGAACCGCCCGGCTTTTTCCCGGCCTACATAACTGACATCCTCGTCGGATGCAAGCTTCAGCACGTTTTGGACCAGGGCGTGGTGCAACTGGGAGGCGAGCAGCTCGCCAAGCATGTAGTTGTGATAGTAGCACGGGGCGGCGGAGAAATGGATCTTGGCGGCCCAGTCGGGCTCGTCGCGGCCGACCGGTCGATTCACGAGCTGGTACTTCTCCACCATGTCCCACCACAGCTTGTTGAGGTCCTGATCGGGGTCGGCGTAAAGCTGCTTCTCGAAGTTGTACATGACCATGGCCCAGCGGGCGAAGATCAGTTGCTTGAGCTGGGCGTATTTGCCGCTGACCTTCTCGATCTCGGCCCGCTGCTCGTCGGACAAACCGAGCATCTGCTGCATCCAGGCGGGGTTGCGGCTGAGCCGGCCGAAGAACATGGCGATCGCCTCGGTCGTGAACGCGTGCGCGGGCTCGCGCAGGATGTACGGGGAATCGAAATCGAGATACTTGTCGTACACGCCGTGACCCAGCTCGTGCAGCAGGGTCTCCATCCAGGTCTCGTTGCTCTTGAGGTTGCACAGAATGCGCACGTCGCCGGCGCGGTCGATATGCGTGCAGAAGGCGTGGGGGTTCTTGCCCTCGCGCTCGTACAGGTCGCTTTTGGCCAGGATCGATTCCACCGGCAAGCCGACGCCCGCGTAGAACGTCTCGGCCAGCGCGCGGAGATCCTTGCCCTCGTAGTAGACGTCCAGGTCCAGCTCGTAGACCATCGGCGTTTCCTGGAAGAACGGGTCGTGATAATGCCAGGGCCGCAACTCGCCGACGGGCACGTTGCAGTTCTGCGCCAGGATGCGGTCGAGGTCGGCCTTGAGCCGGGCGAACGGCTCGTTCGTCAGCTCGTACAGCTCGGCGAAGATGCGGTCCAGCTCTTTGACGTTCTGCTCGCCCGTGGCCAGGCGGAGGGTGTGGAAGTTGTCGAAGCCCAGCTTGCGGGCCGCCTCGTTGCGCAGCTTGACCAGGCGAATCAAATCATCGGCCACCGCCGTGGCGACCTGCTTGCTCGCCAGCCAGGCCTTCTTGCGCCGGGCCGAATCCGTCTCGCTCTTGAGGATCGCTTTGATCTCGTTGTCGGTGACTTTCTCGCCGTCGATAGCGCCGCGGAACGTGCTGAAGTTCTTCTCGATCTCGGTGCTTAGCTCCACGATCTGCTTGAGCAGGTCCGGCTCGATCTGGTTGGCTAAGTAGCCGTCGTAAAGGACCGTGAGCTGCCGCGCCAGCAGCGGGTCCTCAATCTGCCCGGACTCTTTGAGCCCCTTGAGGTAGGCGAACTCTGTCGGGTCGCTGTAAATCTTGCGAATCTGCAGCGTCACCTCGCTGGAGCGGTCGTACGCCTCCGGGGCACCGGTCGTGGCGGCGTCCCACCAGGCCAGGGCCGCCTCCTTCTCCAACGGCTTGATCTTCTCGACGTGTGACGTAACGAATTCCTGCAATTGGGTCTCCTTTGCATTGTGGGCGCAACCACAAACACCCATGCATACGACAAACACCAACACTATGGCACGCACGTATTCCATTGTCCCAAACTCCCTTCGTAGGGTGTGCCCTGCACACCGACCTTATTCTCCGTTGTAATCGTAGGGTGTGCTCCGCACACCGTCTTCGTTTTCCTTTATCGGGACAGACCTCGATCGGTCCGGTCAATTCGCATTCGGGGAGCGGTCGGGATAAGGCGGTTTCTTCGGCCTCTCCGGCGGGTTCTTTTCCAGCAGCTTCAGCACCACCGCGATAGCGGTCTCGAGCTGCGGGTCACGCCCCGCGACCAGTTCGTGCGGCTCGTTTTCCACCTCGTAATCCGGCGCGACGCCGTAGCCTTCCACGTCCCAGCCACACTCGGGGAACCAGCATCCGGCGTTGGGCGAGGACATGTAGCCGCCGTCGATGAGACCCGGGTTGCCGAACATGCCCACGACGCCGCCCCAGGTGCGCTTGCCCACCAGCGGGCCCAGCCCGGTCTTGCGGAACAGGTAAGGGAACAGGTCGCCGCCGGAGCCGGCCCACTGGTTGATCAGCATGACCTTGGGACCGGGATTCGAGACCGCCGGCGCGCGCAGGTCGCGATGGTCCCGGCGCGACACGTAGCCGAGCGTCGGGCGGTTCAGCAGCTCGATGAAGCGGTCGGAATACTGGCCCCCGCTGTTGAACCGTTCGTCGATGATCAGGGCGTCCTTGTTCCACTGGGCCAGGAACTGGCGGACCAGCTCGTTCTGGCCTTGGGTGCCCGTATTGGGGACATAGATGTAGCCCACCCGCCCCTGCGTGGCCTCCTCGACCTTGCGCCGGTTGCCCTCGACCCAGGCGAGGTTGCGCAGCCGGGATTCGCTCGAGACCGGCTCGATCAGGATGTCGTTGGCGTCGTTGGGATCGGGGGTCCGGCCGACGGTCAATGTCACGACCTGGCCGGCCAGGCCCTGGAAGGCGGCCCAGGGGTCTTTCGAGGTGTCCAGCGGCCGGCCGTTGACGGCCAGCAGATAGTCGCCCTCGTTTACGTCGATACCGGGCGCTCGCAACGGAGAGCGCGGCTCGGCGTCCCACTTGCCGGCGGCGTAGATTTTGGCGATGCGATAGGCGTCGTTGTCTCGATCCAGCTCGAAATCGCAGCCCAGCAGGCCGACGTTCAGGCGCTCGGGCCCCTCCATGTCACCGCCGCCGACGTAGGCGTGCGAGACGTTCAGCTCGGCGATCATCTCCCCGATGATGTAGTTCAGGTCCTCGCGGTCCACGATATAGGGCAGCAGGACCTCGTAGCGTTTCCTCATGGCCTCCCAGTCCACGCCGTGCATGTAGGGATCGTAGAAGAAGTCCCGCTGGATGCGCCAGGCCTCGTGGAAGATCTGCCGCCACTCCTGCTGCGGGTCGATCCAGGCCTTGAGGCTGCCCGAGGCGATCTTGCCGTCGCCGACCTTCTTGTTGGCGGCGACGTCGATGATGCCGTACGTGGATCGGGCCTTGTAGATGATCTTCTTGCCGTCAGCCGAGACGTTGTAGGCGTCGATCTTGTCGATGACGGTTTTTTCCTCGCGTTCCTTCAGGTCGTAATAGAGCAGCGTTCCGCCCGGCTCGCCCGGCTTGCGGGCCCCGGCGGGAAGGTAGCGAATGAAGAGCAGCTTGCCCTTGACCGCGTGCAGCCGGCCGATGTTCCCAGCACGCATCGGCAGCTTGACGACGCGGCCTTCGAAACCGGCAAAGTCGATCTCCACCGGCTCGACGTCCTTGTCCTTTTTGTCTTTCTTCGCTTTCTCGTCGGCCTCGTCGTTCTTTTCGTCTTTCGCCTTCTCCGCGTCCTTATCCTCGTCGTCGCTGTCGGCGGCGCCGTTGTCGTCCGCGTCCTCGGCCTTTTCCTCTTCCTTCTTTTCCTCCTTCTCCTCTTTGACTTCCTCTTCGTCGCTGCGCGGCGCCAGCGGCGAGGGCTCGTCGGCCTTCAGCGTCACCGCGAAGATCTGCGTGGTGTTCGGATAGATCCACGTCTCGTCGAGATCGCCGTAGACGGGGTTGAAAGCGCGGTTGGAGCGGAAGAACAGGTACTTGCCCTCGGCGTCGAAGACGGGCTGGTGGTCGTCGTAGTAATCGCTGGTGACCTGGCGGACGGTCCCGTCGTTGGCGTCGTAGATCATGATGTTGCCGTGACGGTTCGCGCCGTTTTTGGCGTAGGTGAGCCACCGACTGTCGGGTGAGAAGGAATAGGATTGCATCCTGCCCCACTCGTCCTTGTCGACGAACTCGATTTTGCCGCTGTTGACGTCGGCGACATAGAGGCTCCCGGTCTTGTCGCTGAAGGCGATTTTCTTGCTGTCGGGCGACCAGACGCAGTCGTAGCGATAGACCGAGCCGCCCTCGGTGATCTGCTTTTCGTCGCCCTTGCCGTTGCCCGGGCGCAGGGTCAGCTCGTATTCTCCGCTGCGGTCGGAGAAGTAGGCGACGTGCTTGCCGTCGGGCGACCAGGCGGGATAGCGCTCGGCCACGCCGGAGGTGTTGGTCAGGTCGCGCGGGCTGCCGTGCTTGGCCGGCACGGTGAAGATCTCGCCCCGCGCCTCGAACAACGCCCGCTTGCCGCTCGGCGAAAGCGAGAAGCTCCCGATGCGACCGGAGACGTCCTTGAGCTCCGTGCGCACGTGCGGTAGATCGGCGGGGACCTTGATCTCCAGCGCCTGCGACGCGCCGCTGGCCAGATCAAGCAGGTGCAGGGCGCCGCCGTTCTCAAAGACGATGGCGTCCGGGCCGAGGCTGGGCCACTTCACGTCGTACTCGGTGAACTTCGTAACCTGCCGCGTCTGCTTGGTCCGCAGGTCGTAGGCCCAGATGTTGAGCTTCTGGTTCTCGTCGCGGTCCGAGAGGAAGTAGATCGTGTCCTCGCGCCACATGGGCACCGCGTCGGTGCCGGGAAAGTCGGTGAACTTCTCGGAGGTGTTGTTGATGAAGTCGTAGAGCCACAGGTCGCTGGCCATCCCGCCGCGATAGCGCTTCCAGTTGCGGGACTCGCGCGAGATGAACTGAAACGCGATGCGCGTCCCGTCGGGGCTGAACGAGGCTAACTCGCCGTAGAACAGCGGCAGCGTCTCGGGCATGCCGCCTTCGATGGACTGCTTGAAGAACTGGTTGAAGCGGCCCGACGGGCTTTTCATCCGCGAGCGATAGAGCACGTGCTTTCCGTCGGGATACCACTCGACGACCGCATCGCTGGCCGAGTGATGCGTCAGCCGCCGCGGAATTCCGCCGCGGGCCGAGACGACGTAGACGTCGGTGTTGCCGTCGTAGTTGCCGCTGAAGGCGATCAGCGCGCCGTCGGGCGAGAACTTGGGGAACATCTCGCGGCCCTTGGGCGAGCTGAGCCGCCGGGCCGTGCCCCCGGTCTTCGGCACCGTCCACAGATCGCCGGCGTAGACGAAGACGATCTGCTCGGCGCTGACGTCGGGAAAACGCAGCATGCGCGCGTCCGGCATGTGCAGTAGGTCGTCGGCCGCGATGCCGGCCGAGACGCCCCAGAACAACAGAACAACCACAAGCGTCGATGTGATCCGTGTCGTATTCATATCACCCCTCGAATTCGCAGAAACCCATTCCTGATTGCCCGCCGCATCCTATCAGCTTCAAAGACCCAAATCAAGACAAAGCCCCGGACGCGCGATTTCTCTTTGATACCGCCGTCCCGACCTTGTACCATAGCGGCCGAATCGGTAGAGACCGGTGATCGATTGTCGATAGCGCAAGGACGATTATGGCCAAACGAGAGTATCTGACCGCACCGCTGCCTTCGAGCAAGATGCCCGCCGGCATTCCTTTTATTCTCGCCAACGAAGCGGGGGAACGCTTCGCCTTCTACGGGATGAGCTCCATCCTCGTGGTCTTCATGACCAAGTACCTGATGGGCAGCGGCGGCACCCTGGCGGTCATGGAAGATGAGCCGGCCAAGGAATGGTTCCACCTCTTCACCGCGGCGGTCTACTTCACCCCCCTGATCGGGGCGCTGCTGTCGGACCTGTGGCTGGGCAAGTACCGGACCATCGTAGCCTTCTCCGTGGTGTACTGCGTGGGCCTGGGTCTGCTGGTGTGGGACCAGACGCGCCTCGGCCTGGCCGGCGGGCTCATCCTGATCGCCTTAGGCTCCGGGATCATCAAGCCCTGCGTCTCGGCCAACGTAGGCGATCAGTTCGGCCAGCAGAACAAGCACCTGCTATCGAAGATGTATAGCTGGTTCTACTTCTCCATCAACGTCGGCGCCTGCATCTCCATGCTCGCCTGCCCCTGGCTGCTGGACAAGTTCGGCCCGCGCGTCGGCTTCGGCGTGCCGGCGGCGCTAATGGTCTTCGCCACCGTCGCCTTTGTCATGGGTAGATGGAAATACGTTCACATTCCAGCAGCGGGCAGGAAGGTTATCGACGAGGTGCTGGATAAGGCAGTCTTGAAGATTCTGGCCCGCCTGTGCGTGATCTACGTGTTCGTCGCCATGTTCTTCGCCCTGTTCTACCAGTCGCAGTCGGCCTGGATCCTGCAAGCTGAGAATATGAATCTCAAGTGGCTGGGCATCACCTGGCTGCCCGCCCAGGTCCAGTTCGTCAACTCCCTGTACCTGCTGCCGATGATTCCGCTGTTCACCTACGTGATGTATCCGCTCATCAGCAAGGTGTTCCCGTTGACGCCGCTGCGCAAGATCGGGCTCGGCATGTTCGTGACCGCCGTCTGTTTCGTCGTGCCCGCCTGGGTCGAGATCGAGATCGCCCGAGGCGGCAAGCCCAGCATTGGCTGGCAGTTCTTCGCCTACATCCTCCTGACCGCCGGCGAGATCCTCGCTTCCATCCCTTTGCTGGAGTTTTCCTACACGCAAGCTCCGAAGAGGCTCAAGACCTTCGTGATGAGCCTCTACCTGCTGTCGATCTCGTTAGGCAACGTCTTCTCGGCGATCGTGAACCACTTCATTCAGAACGAGGACGGTTCCAGCAAGCTGCCGGGGGCGAGCTACTACTGGTTCTTCGCCATTGCGATGCTCGTGACGCTGGCTTTGTACATTCCGGTAGCCATGCGTTTCCCGGTCAGGGAATATATCCAGGATGAAGCCCCGGCCGAGTCCCGGGAGTGACCCGGCCACCTGCAAGGCAACGTAACGCAGTGCGGCGCGGACGCCGTCCTGACACACAGGCGCCGTCTCGGGCTAATTTTCGGGCAGCAGGTCGATGTCTTCTTTTTGCAGAAGCTGGATGATCTCGGCCTTGGTCGGCAGCGCCTCGATCGCGCCGAATTTCGTACAGACCAGCGCCCCGGCGGCGGAGGCGAACTTGACTCCCTCGCGAATGTCGTCTTTGACCGCACAGTAGGCGGCCAGCGCGCCGGCGAAGGCGTCGCCGCTGCCGGTATGGTCCACCAGGTCGATGTTGAAAGCGGGGACGTGGTCGGCGCCGCTGCGATCGACCACCATGCAGCCGCGACGGCCCATGGTAATGACCGCGCAGCGGGCGCCACGAGCGACAAGGTCCGAGCCGATCATTTTGGCCGTGCGAATGCTGGCGGCGGATTGGTCGGTAATATCGGCGGCCTCATAGAGGTTGGGAATCAGCGTGTCGGCCGAGAAATACTCATGCGGCAGGTCGCCGCTGTGCTGCGGCTGAGCCATCGGCCGCGCCGGGTTGAACACCACTTTCGTCCCGTGCAGGCTCGCACACCGCAGCGCCGCCACAATCGCATCCTGCGGCAGACAGCCGTGGACCAAGCAAATATCGGCTCGGGCGATGACCTGCTCGGCCATCTCGATGTCCCCCGGCTGCAACGCGCTGTTGGCCCCGGCGTGATAACAGCAGGCGTTTTCCCCTTCGGCGTTGACCAGGGTGACCACCACGCCGGTGCTCTTGGCTTCGGCGATGAAGACGTATTCGGTGTCGACCTGGTATCGGGCCAGGTTCTTGAAGGCCATCTGCGCGAAGGCGTCGCCGCCGACCTTGCCAACGAGATGGACCTCGCATCCGCACAACGCCGCCTGCACCGCCTCGGTGGGGCCGGGCCCGGCTACCGTGCAGGACAGGGCCGAGCCGGTGCACGTCCGGCCGGCAACGGGGATCTGGCCGCACTTGATCGCCACGTCAACGTATGTGCCCCCGACCACTACTACTTTCGGAATCCGTTCCGTCATTTCTATCCTCAGACCTTCTTCTTATCGCCGCCAGTATAGTACGCTGGCCCGAAGAAAACAAAGGTTTTTCCGGACGAAGACAAGACTTTCTCGAAGGCGGGTCCGTTCAGGGGGTCTGCCGCAGGAGCCAGTGCTCGATCACCGAGACGATGTATTCGACTTCGTCGTCCGACAGCGCCCGGCCCCGGGCAATGCCGTGCCACTTCTCCAGGCACCCCCGGCAGCAGGTGGCGGTGGCGTGCTGGGCGATGAACGCGGGGTGGTTCTTCATCGGGGTCTGCCGCCCGTCGTTGGCGATCTGCGCCGGCGCCAGGCGCTGCGTGACGAAGTCGCGAGCGTGCGCGAGGATCGTGTCCAGCCCTTTCTGCTCTAAGTACGCCGCCTCCCGGCCGCGAAGCCGAAACCGGCTGCGAAACTTCGACCGCCCCAGCGCCGCAAACAACTCCTCGATATCACGCATCGCCGCCCCCGTCCGTTCCTCAGGCCGGGACGCCCACGACCGACATGTACACCACGCTCTCCTCCACGCCGTCGACGCCGACGATCCTGTTGACCTCGTCGTCGAACAGCGCGCCGATCTGGCACGAGCCTAACTCCAGGCTGACCGCCGCCAGCGCCAGGTTCTGGGCGATGTGGCCGGCGTCGAGGTAGATGTAACGATAGGCCCGCTGGTCGTACTTGCACTTGGAGCGCTCGAAGATGGCGGTCCAGACGAAGACGGCCGAGGCGGTTGCGCACATGCCCTGGCCCAGCGCCGCGGCGGTAATCGCCTCGCGAAAATCGCCGGTGCGGAGCTGTTCGAGCTCGTGATTGCGAATCCCGTAATGGTAGACGCCGGGCTCGAGCTTCCGTACGGCATTGGCAACGATATACGTCTCGATCGGGTACAGCGCCCCGGCCGACGGGGCCGTGCGAAATTCGTACCCGTGGTCGGCCCGATGAACGCCCGTGGAGGCCCAGATCAGGTAGCCCAACTGGCCCATGCTGATCGGCGTGCCGTTGTACTTGCGGACGCTGCGGCGCTCGTCGAGCGCCCGGTCCAGCGACATGGGCCGGCTCGGGTCGAACGAAGGCAGCACCACCCGCACGTTCTCGGGGTAGGTCTTGTACGGCTCCGGGCGCTCCTTTCGGTGCACCCCCCCACCCATCAGCTTGTTCGGCGCGTATTTCGTCTCCTCTTGAAACCGGTCCCCTATGTCGCTCATGCGGTCCACCCCCTACTTCAATCCCGTCCGTTCTTGTTATGCGATGCCCGTTCGGCATCCAGGCTTTTGACCCGTCCCTCAGCCATGGGGACCACGCCGGGTCCATCATCGCACGAAACCGCCCAAATGCAAGCGAAAAGCATCGAGCCGGCCTCCGGCTTTCGAACTCCGGCAGACTGCTCTTGCCTTTTCTGCTCGATAAAGCCTACAATGACGAAGCTCGCGATGGATACGTGTCAAGGAGGACGAAAGAGATGCTTTCGCAAAAAGGTGCAGTCCCGCACGAGGCAGGCACGTTCTTCGGCCTCTGGGCCCCCAATGCCACCGCCGTCTTTGTAACCGGCACGTTCAACGACTGGTCCCCAACCAGCCATCCTCTCGCTCCGCAGGACGAGGGGTGGTGGTCCGCGGACATCACCGGCGTCAAGCCGGGCGATGAATATCGCTTCCGCATCGTCGCCGGTGAGACGGAGCTGTCCAGGATCGATCCCTACGCCCGGCGCCTGACAAGCTCCGTCGGCAACGCGATCGTGCCGCGGCCCATCGCGGCGGCGGACACGGCCTCATTCACACCGCCGGCCTTGAACGAGACGGTCATCTACGAGTTGCACATCGGCACGTTCGGCCGGGCCACCGAGCCGGGACCGAGCGATCTTGAAGACGCGGTCGAGAAGCTCGCCTACCTCAAGGAACTCGGCATCAACGCCATCGAAGTCATGCCGCTGAGCGAGTTTCCCGGCGGCTTCTCCTGGGGCTACAACCCGTCGCACATCTTCAGCGTCGAGAGCGACTACGGCACCCCCCGCTCCTTTCGCGACTTCGTCAACCACGACGACAAGGTGATCGCGTATCATCGCTGGGACCAGGGCGGCCCCGGCGACAGCGTGATCGTCGTGGCGAATTTCTCCGCCCGGCAGCACACGGACTACGAGATCGGCGTCCCGGCCGGCGGACCGTGGAACGTGCGCTTCAACAGCGACCGCAAGATCTACGACCCTGACTTCGGCGACGTCGGTGCAGCCGCAATCACCGCCCGGAACGAGCCGCGCGACGGCCTGCCCGCCCAGGCCGCTGTCTCCCTCGCTCCCTACAACACCCTGATCCTCTCCCAGGACCCGGCTTGAGATAAGACCCCCAAGACAATCTCCTGAAACCCCGCCCCATTTGTGGACGGCAAGAAGGCCCGAATCCCGTCGCCGACTGCCAACATGGCACCGGGAATCTGAGAGAATCTGTACCGTATCACTCCCGATCATTTCGTCGCGGTATCCCGCACGTGCGTGTCGTAGCGATAGCGGTATCGTCCGCCCGGTGCGCTGTCGCCGTTGATGTAAGCGTCCAGAATGTCGCCGGGACGCTGCGTGTTGTCGATCCATTTGAATTCGACGGCGAAACGATCTCCCTGGATTCCAAGCATCTTCCTGGGGATGGCCATATGCATTTGATTTCCTTCGACGCGATAAGGAACCTGCCCCACAGGCTTCCATTCCCAGCCCCCCGTGCACACCTCGATGAACGCCGTTTGCGGTCCGGGCGTGCGACGGTTCACCAGGAAATTGAACCCCTCCCAGTCCGGCCCGGCGGTCCCTTTGACGTCGATCAGCAGCCACATCCAGTTCGGATCCGTGCGGGGCGTGATGTCCTTGTCCGTCCGAACGTAGAAGTAGAGATTCTCCCGGTCACGAGTCAACTTGAGCACACGAAAATCGTTTCGGCCCGATTGGACGCGGTAGTGATTGTCGCCACATCCCGCGAAATCGCGTGGGCGCGTGTCGAGGCCATGATCGCTGTATCCCGGCGTCACATCGTCCCACTGTCCGAAAGGACCCGACACATCGATGGTCCTGCCTCCGGGCACGGGGGAAGGCGACGGTATCCCCTTGAACCGCCGAATATTTCCCGCCATCTGCATGTAGTAGTTGTCGCCGTAGCCGCCTTTCATCATCTCGACGTCCCGGCTGAACTCGAGATTGAACTGGTCGCAGAAGATGGCCGGTCCTTCCGTTTTGTTCAGTTGCATGGCGATCCACTCGTTCCAGCCCGTAATGAAGACCACCTCCGGATCCAGTTCCAAAGCGCGCCGCCACTGCTCCTCGAAGTTCAGGCCGTACTTGTACGCCTGGGGCCGGTCATCCACACGACCGTCGTGGAAACTTCGCCCGCGGGCCCGCCCGGTGCTCATCATCTCCACCCGACCGGTGTCCTGATGCAGGTTCTGGCCCACCGAGACATTGACCTGCTCGGGCCGGCACGGGTCCTCATCGTATGAGTAGACCTGCGGATACGTCGCCTCCCAATGCCAGGCGTTGTGCGTGTTGACCTGCTCGAAGGGCCAGTGGGCCTTGCGCAGCGTGAAGAAGCTCGCCACCTCGTCCGATGCCTCGGCGGGATCGCACAGCAGAAGTGGCTTGCCCTTGAAGCGAAACCAGAGCTCGGGATAGAGCCCGGGTTTGTAGAGCCGCTCGTAAATCTTCTGTGCGGTCCGGCCGGCCTGGGTGTTTACCATGAACGCGATCTGCGGGACGTGCTCGCCGAGCTGACGCTGCTCTTCGAACACCTCACAGAGCTGCATGACCACGTTTTCATAGATCAGCGCATTGGTCGTGTCGAAGATCAGAAAATCGACGCCGGCATCCGAGAGCAGCGCCGCGTGCCGCCGCAACACCCACGGGTCTTCGCTGCGGTAGTAACCGAACAAGGGCTCGCCCCAGAAGTGAAAAGCATGGATGGGCCCCCACGGGGGCGACGCATTCGTGGCACGCGCCTCCGGATGCTCCCGCAGGATCTGCGAGTTGTCATACACGCGATCGAGTTTGAGCCAGAGAAAATAGAAGACCCCCACGTACCGGTCCTGCCGGAACGAACGCACCTCGGACGCGCCGGGCACCGACCGCCCCAGAGCATCCGTGCCGTACAGCGCCGGCGGGGCATAACTCTGCGCAACAACCGTGCCGGCAAGCAACAGTGACAGACACAACCCAGGGCTGACAATCGTTTTCAATGCCTTCCTCCCGTTCAAATATTCCAGTCACGCCTGCGCGCTCAGGCACATGTCCTTGAAGCGCAGCAGGCTCTCGGGCGGGGTGTCGTAGGTTACGCAGCCGCAGCCCCATACGAAGTTGTGCATGTTTCGGGATTTCCGGGCCAATTGATCGATCGATTCCTGCAGGGTGTCCCACTCCTGTCGCTCGATCAGTTTCGGGTCGACGCAGCCGCGAATGATAATGTCCGTCCCAGCGGTCCGGGACTTGATCAGATCGAAATCGGCCTTGTAATCCACCGCCATCAGAGACGTACCGACCTCGATGAAGAAATCGACCAGCAGGTTGATATTGCCGCCCATGATCACCGCCGCCGGCTCCGTGCTGTAGCCGTCTGCGATCATGTCGATCACCTGGCGGTTGTACGGCACCACGTACTCCCGAAATAGATCGGGGCTGATCAAGGGGATCGTCGCCCACGATTCGTACAGGTTGACGCCGCACCCCGCCCCGGACAGCCGAGCGGCCTGCTGCTTCGATAGCTCGGTGGTGTGCTCCAGCAGCCGGTGAACCAGCGCCGGATTCTCGATCGTGTCCATGATCAACTGCTCGAACCCCCGCAATTCCACCGCCTGCGAGAAGGGCCCGCTCATGCACCCGTAGACCCAGACCTCCTCGCCGATCTCCTCATAGACCCGTCGGCACGCCTCCTCGATCACGCCCAACCGATTGGCCGCGTCCGCCTGCGGAATGGGCAGCCCTTCGATCTCGGGCAAGCTCGCATCCGCCAGAGGGTGGGTCTTGACGCCGGGAATAGAGCCATGCTCGCCTTCGCTGAGCCGGCATCCGAACGCTTCCGGCTCGATATTGTAGATGTCAATGCCGACCGTCACGATGTCATGCTGATAGAGCTCGTACGCTTTCAGCGCCGCCTGGGCCATCAGCCCGGCGTCGCGACTTGCCGGGCCCGGCGTCCGGCGGATCAGACGGGCGCCGTGCTCATAAACGGAAGGGACAAAGGGAACTCGATCCGGAGCTTGTCCCGTCCGGACGCGATCCATCCTCTCTAGGTTCGTCAATGTCATCGAAACCCCCGCTACGCAGATGCAACCTCGATATCCAGCCCCCACGGGGCGCGGTAGGATCTGTGCAACATGCGATTGGCTTCGTCGTCGTTGACGAAACGTTCGACGTCGGGATTCCACTGAAGCTTGCGGCCCAACTGGATCGCGATGTGGCCCAATTGGCACATGGAGCAGGTGCGATGGCCGACCTCGGCGTCCGCCATGGTTGGGGCGTTGTTCTTGATCCCGTAGAGGAAGTCCTCCTTGTCCTGCCGCTGGGGCAGGTGCAGGTCGCTGTCCTTGAGCTTCGTTCTCAGAATCGCCTTGTCACTGGCGCTGATCTGTCCGCCCAGCCACGGCGCGTGGATCCAGCCGTCCTCGCCCTCGACGCGCAGGAACGCGCCCTTGGCGGTGTGATAGTCCAGCACAACGCCGTCGGCGTAGCGATACTGGAGCTGGAAGTTCAGCAGGACGCCCCAGATCCCGGAGCCCGGCGCGGGGTACTGCCCCTTGCCTTCGACGCTCACCGGGCCCGTCCGCTCGCTGTCGTTGGCCTGCTGGGCGACGTCGACGGTGTGCGTGCCCCAGTTGGTCACCATGCCCTCGCACGTGTCGCGACAGCGCATCCAGCCCGGCCGGCCGTAGGAATGGGGCGGATGGACGCGGTCGACGGTATAGGGCTTCAGCGGCGCCGGGCCGACCCACATATCGTAGTCCAACTCCTCCGGGACCGGCATGGGATCCGCCTTCCCGCCCGCGATGTCTCCGGTGGGGACGCCGACTTCGATGCGTTTGACCTTTCCGATGTAACCGTTGCGGACCAGCTCGGCGGTCTTGTGCATGTACGAATCGGTGCGGCATTCGCTGTCGGTCCGGAACACGACGCCGTGCTTCTTGACCGCGTCGGCCAGCACCCGCCCCTCGGCCACGGAAAGGGTCAGGGGCTTCTCGCAACTGACGTGCTTGCCCCGGCGTACGGCCGCCAGCGAGATGGGCACGTGCCAGTGGTCCGGCGTCGAATTCATCACCGCGTCGATATCGTCACGGGCCACCACTTCGCGCCAGTCCGTATAGGCGCGGCAGTCGCTGTTCTTGTAGTGCTGGTCGACCGCCTGCCTGGCCCTGTCCAGCCGCCACTTGTCCACGTCGCAGACCGCCACAGCCTGCGCATCATCCGAATTGAGGAAGGGCTTGAGATTGGCGTACAGCGCCTGGCGCCCCATCCCGATCATACCGACGGTGATGCGATTCGACGGGGCATTCTGCCCGAAGACCGACGACGGCACCACCGTTGGAAAAGCGGCCAGCGCGCCGGCCGCACCGAGCCCGCGGAGCATCTGCCGGCGGGTATACGTTGCACTTTGCTGCGGTGTCTTCTTCATGGAGTATGTCCTTTCTGCTGTGGATCGAGCGACGGTGAAAGCTCCTTCCAGGCTTTCATGGATCGCGTGAGATTCTCTCGCAGGTCCCCCTTGACGTTGTAGCATTGCAGGCCGACGGGCCCGGCGTAGCCGGCGTCTCGCAGTTGTGTCAGAAACGACCGCAGGTCGAACTCGCCTCGACCGAGCGGCTGGATCAGCTTGTCCCAGCCCCCTTCTCTGTCGGCCCCGTTGATGGAGACGAGGAACAGGCGCGACGCGGCTTCCTTGACGATCTCGCCGAGCCGGGCGGCGTTGCCGCTGCGCAGCTCGTGGCAGAGATTGATCGAGACGCCGAGGTTCTTGCGGCCGGCCAGCTTCACCAGACGCAAGGCATCTTCCGTCGTGGCGACGTAGAATCCGAAATGCGGGTACAGCGCGATCTTGACCCCGTGCCGGGCCGCGGCGTCGGCAAGCTCCCGCAGGACACGAGCGGCCTGCTCGTCGGTGGTCTGGCCCTGGACGGTCAGCCACAACATGGTCCCCGTCCCCTCGAGCTGCTTCATGGCCTCGACAAGCTCACGCGGGTACGCCTCCTCCCGGCCCGGATAACAGTGCACGTACAGGCTGAACACCCGCAAGCCCCGGGCCTTGAACGTCCGCAGCCGCTCGGCCAGATCGTCCGTACCGGTATAGCCGATCCCCGCATAGCCCAACTCCTTGAGGACGTCCGCCTGCTGCCGAGGCGACCACTGCCCCCGCCCCACCCCGTTATCGAACGCGAAGAACGGGGCCTTGGGCGCCCGCTTCTCCTTGCCGGGAGCCAGTCCCAGTGTGAGAATCAGGCTCAGTGAAAAACCCCAGAAGACCGTCATGCTCAGTTGACCGGTATAGTTCATAGTTCCACTCTCCCCTGGCCGGGCGCCGGCGGTATGCCCTCGCGCCCGCACGCACTGTGCCACGGTCCGGCACGCCGGCCCGTATCCGCCAGCAAACCTCTCACGACACCTTGCTCCAATCTTACAGGCAATACCATTGACCTACAGCCTATACGAATCATCCGACATATTCCATACCGAACTTGTGCCCGCAACCGCCGGCGGCGTCGCTCAGGGCCACCAAGTCACGAAGTCGTCAAGACGGCAAGCACCCAATAAAATTGCAGAAACTCCATAGTCAATCCCAAGGTGCACGTCGGGGCCGTAGATGTACTTGCGCCGGAGCTCGTCGTTGCAAGCCGACGACAAAGACCGGACTCCTCCAAGGGCCAGACATCCTCACTTGTCCGTCGAGGCTCCCTGCGATCAGTTGTTGCCGCCAGGTAAAGGAAGGTCAAAGCTGTCAGTCATCAGAGTATGGTCCCAATTATCCCCAAAATCCGTCTCAATGTTCCACACGCAGTGAAACCGCCCGTTATTATCGCTAGCTACCTGTAAATTAGTCGGCGGTTGATCCTCTAAACAGTATAGGTTGCCCTGCTCGTTGGCAACAAAGCGACCTGGCCCGTAAAAATCTTGTTGGTATTTCTCCCAGGGATTGCCCCGGTCAAAAGATACTTTAAAGAAGGTTTCTCCCGATCGATTATACCAAGCCAAGTATACCCTCCCGGAGTCGTCAGCATAAATCTGGTAGAACGAATAATAACGTAGCCCCGAATCGTGCCGGTTAAGTAAACTCTTCTCACATACGTCTACCGGTAAGGTGCTAACTGAACTTTTGCAAAATGGAGATTAGGCTTACTTTAGGGAGGAAAAAT
>CAYPZL010000033.1:0-36884 GCA_964415045.1 uncultured Pirellulales bacterium
CGGACAAACTGGTCGAATTCCTTGAATTAACACACCATTCTACGCGAGCACCCCGGCGGGGCTTGTCGCGTGCTTGGCAGCGTTCCTCGCGAATTGTAGCGGCGCGCCCGTCATCCGGCGCGTATTCGTTTTGGTGTTACTTGAGATGCTGAGGCTTACTATGCTGGTCAGAGAGATCGTAAGTGCACTTGGGGGCACGGTCGGACGCCTCAGAATCGCCTACTTGCGGCGGGCCGGCATATCAATCGGGAATAAGTGCATGATCAGTTGGGGTGCCAAGCTGGACGTTAGTGGTGGGCGCATCGTTATCGGTGACAGATGTACAATCACTCATGGATGTGTCATCCTTTCGCACGATCGCGCGAAGAAGAGGATTGATTTGGCAGACGAGACAAATGGTACTGTGTGCCTGGGGAACGATGTCTTCGTGGGCGTCAATTCCGTGATTCTTCGGGACGTGACGATAGGCGACTACTCCATCATTGGCGCTGGATCAGTTGTGACGATGGACGTGCCGCCGCGAGTTGTGGTTGCGGGAAATCCGGCCAGAGTTATCAAAGAGTTTTCCAGCACGAAGAGCTTGGTATAGTCTAACGGCTTGGGATACAACCACTGGACATGACCGTGTGATGATGCAAACGATGTACTCAATTCCCATAAGAGGCTATACCGAACACAAGCAGGGCTCGACAGTGGCTGAGGCGCGATTGCGACTGGTGCCCTATCCTTATCGGGCCATGCTCGCTATCTGCAGTGATCTGGACGAAACGCCGGACCGACAGGTGTATTGGGAGATTATGCGGTTCTTGAATACCACCGAAGAAACGGCCGTGGGACTAGGTGTGGGTTTGGAGGTGGGTAATTCGATCTACTTCGATATGCCGCCAGATCAATTTGCCTACTGGAATACCGATGACACCGGGCGGGAGATGATTCGGACCTTGATTCGTAGCGGACATATCGACTGCCTGCATTCGTACGGCGACTTAGCTTCGAGCAGGAGACATGCAGGACGGGCATTGGAGGAGCTGTCGCGACACGATTGCCGGTTGGATGCCTGGGTGGACCATGGCACCGCCGCGACGAACTTCGACCCGGACATCATGAAAGGCCACGGTGATGAAATTGGCCACCTGGCCTACCATGCCGATCTGACCACGGGTTATGGCATCCAGTACATCTGGCGGGGGCGGGTGACGAGCATTACCGGCCAGGATGTCGTGGCCGATATGAGCGGTATCTTCAAGCGGGGCCATCCGATTGCTTCGGCAAAGACCTTGCTCAAAGAGGCAGCCAAGCGACGCTTGGGACGTTGGGGCAATACGAAGTACGCCATGCACGGTCCCAACGAGACTCTGCGTCCAACGACGTTGCGGGACGGAAGTCCTGCATATGAGTTCATGCGCTGCAATCCCCACTGGGGTGGAGTGAGTTCATGCGACCAAGGCAGGCATGTCGGTGAAGTGCTCACGGAGAGTTTTGTGAATCGGCTTGTCGAACGGGGCGGTACTTGCATACTCTACACCCACCTTGGGAAGATTGACAATCCTGAGGCACCGTTCGATGCAAAAGCGGTGGCCGCGTTTCGACGGTTGGCAGAAGAATCTCGCGCCGGGCAAATTCTCGTCACCACCACAAGACGGCTGCTGGGATACCGCCGGGCGCTGCGCGAGATTACTCATAAGAGCTGTGGTGGTGAGGACGGTCTCTGCATTCACGTCAGTACGCAATACCCGGAGACCTCAGTGGGTCCACTCTCCTTGGGTGACCTCAGCGGCCTGACGTTCTACGTGCGGGATCCGGGAGTGACCAGAATCGTTGTTGATGGGCACCAAGCCATCGCAATCAAGTGCAATCCCCCGGATCATACAGGCAGGCCCTCCATATCCTTGCCATGGCCCAGGTTGGAGTTCCCGAGAATATGACAGCCAGACACGTGTTTGATAGGGAGGCGTCTGTGGAAGGGGCCGCTTGTCCCGCGTCGGAACGTCGGAGCGAACAGACAGCTAGGCCGGTCTCGCTGCGACGACGGTTACGGCGGCTGCTTTGGCATATCCTGGCACGACAATTCACGTTGCTCTGCACGATCGCTCTGAAGACCGCGCGCCTGATTGGCCGCAAACGCCGGCCTATTTGCGAGGCCGGGTGCGAAATATTACTGACAGGAAGGTTCGACTCGAAGAACTGGATCCTGAATCACCTTGGTCCTTTAGCGGCGTCAGGGAAGTGCGCGGTCTTGTGGATGGTGTCGACGAATCCCGTTCCGGAGTTGCCGGGCGTAGTGGCCATTTATCCACCCAGATGGTTGATCGCTGCCACAGGGGTGACCCCGGCTAGGCTGTTGACGTTTCTATGCGTGGCAATTCGAAAGCGACCACATATTGTCGGTGGCTTCCATATCATGGTCAACGGGATCGCGGCAGTCATTGCAGGGCACCTAGTTGGCGCCCGGTCCATGTACTTTTGTGTGGGAGGACCGGCGGAGACGCGCGATGGGGGCATTCACAGTGCCGACAGCCTCTTCGCGAAGATGGAAACCGCCGATCCAGTGGTTGAACGGAGGCTCTTGCGAGTGGTAGCGGGCTCGAACACGGTCATCACTATGGGCACCAAAGCAGTAGACTTCTTTCGCCAGAGGGGCATTCGAAGCGAATTCTACGTAGTCTCTGGTGGCATCGACCCGGTGCGGTTTCAGCCAAGTGATCGGCGGGGAGGTTATGATCTGATTCTGACCGGCCGGCTCGTTGAGGTCAAGCGAATTGATGTATTCCTACAGGCTATCAGGTGTGTCGCGGATAGACTCCCAAAGGTAAGTGCAGTCGTGGTAGGCGACGGTAAACTCTGCCGCGAATTGCAGGAATTGTCCGCGAATCTGGGCGTTGCGAGTCATGTAGACTTTGTGGGACACCAAGACGACATAGAGACTTGGTTATGTAAGAGCAGAGTCTTTGTTCTTACCTCAGATTCGGAGGGATTGTCATTATCCATGATGGAAGCCATGATGTGCGGTTTGCCAGCGGTGGTCTCCGATGTCGGTGATTTGGGCGACTTGGTCGAGAGTGGCGTCAACGGTTATCTCGTGCCGCGCCGGTCACCGGCATTGTTCGCCGACCGTATTGTCGAATTGCTTTCGGATCAACACAAGCTGTCAGCGTTTTCCGAGGCAGCCCATCGAGCAGCGATGCGCTATGAGACCCGTGCCACAACTCAATGCTGGGATCATATTCTGGTTGGTTTGTCACAGTCATGAAAGCAAATCATACGAGAGCGCAAGCCAACGACTCCTTGAAGTCTGCTATGGTGGCTGTGTCGAGCGGACATGATAGGTACCCGGCGAAACCGCCTTATTCGCCTAGAACTGACTACTCCGAATATCCCTTCGGTACGGATGGTCTGGCAAATGAAGCCGGTGCGGCATATGAAGGGGTTCGGAATGCCCTGCGACTGCTTAGACTGGATGCAGGGCACAATGGCTGCAAGGACTGGAACCCGCTGGGTTCGTTTGTTCGGCCGGGCGACACGGTTGTTCTCAAGCCTAATTTCATCCGTGATTTTCGAGAGACACAGCCCGGTTGCGGAGACTGCCTGATCACGCATGGGGCGATCATTCGAGCGACTCTTGACTACGTGTATAGCGCGCTGAAGGGCAGGGGTCGTATCATCATCGCAGATGCGCCGCAGAACGATGCGGATTTTGATGCGATCCGCCGGATGGTTGGGCTGGATGAGATTCAGGAGTTCTATCGCAAGCATGCCGACTTTGAAGTCGAGGTGTACGATGTCCGGCCCGAGAAGGCGCGAAAAGTCAACGGCGTGATTGTCGGGCACGAGCCATTGCCGGGTGATCCGGCGGGCTATGTGAAGGTGGACTTGGGCCGATACTCAATGTTCACAGAGGTCGAGCACCTGTGCCACCTGCTGTACGGTTCCGAGTACGACACCAGCGAGATTCGTCGCCATCACACCGGCGGCGTGCACGAGTACTTGATCTCGAAGACGATCCTGAACGCGGACTGCATCATCAACTTGCCCAAGCTCAAGACGCACAAGAAGACGGGGATTACCGTGTGCATGAAGAACCTGGTCGGTATCAACGGCAACAAGAACTGGCTGCCGCACCATCGACTGGGGACGCCGGCTCAAGGAGGAGACCAGTTCGCCGATGATGGAGTAGTCCATCGTATGGAGCGCAGTGTGATGGGGGTTTTTCGACGCATGTTTCCTCTGCTGGGCCCTGCCCGAAACATGGCGGCAAAGCCGCTGAAGGCCATGGGACAGGCTGTCTTCGGGGATACCAATACCGACACTGTCCGTTCCGGCAACTGGTACGGCAACGATACTACCTGGCGGATGGTGATCGACTTGAATCGAATCCTCCTATACGCTGACCGAGAGGGTCATCTACAGGATACTCCTGCCAGAGGCGTGTTCTGCATTGTGGACGGGATCGTCGGTGGCGAAGGCAACGGCCCTTTGGACCCGACCCCGAAGCCCGCGGGCCTGGTAATTGCCGGGACGAGTCCGGTGGCCATCGACTTGGCATGCGCGAGATTGATGGGCTTTGATCGGAAATGCCTGCCTCACCTGCAGGGTGCATTTCTCGGGCATTCCTTGCCGCTGGCGAAGTTCAGTCCTGGTGATGTGACGTGCAGATTCCGAAACGGCGACAAGGCGCGGCGCCTGGCTGATCTCGAGGGCGAGTGCCTGCATTTCACGCCGCACTTCGGCTGGCGCGGGCACATAGAACTCGGTGGACACTTGTCAACAACGCGTGATAGATGCTGTCAGGTAGGGTCATCGGCGGGCCTTTTGTCAGAGAATGTCGGACGTGACACCTGAAGAATGAAAAGGGCTATTTCTCGCAAAAACATCTGGGATTCCACGCCGGCGCCGCTGAAGCGCATTGTCGGCGGCCTTCTGAAACCAGTCCCGCCCGCTTGGCTGTTGGGCAGGAGGTTCAGAGATCAGTATGAGTTTGCACGCAAGGCACAATGGTGGCCGGTAGAGCGCTCACGAGCGTATCAGTTGGAGAAGCTTCGTGAGATTCTCAGATTCGCCTATAGGAAGAGCAAGTTTTACCGTGACACTTTCGACTCTCTGGGATTCCGCCCGGAGGACTTCAAAACGCTGGATGACCTCAGGCGGCTTCCTATCATTGACAAGAAGACTGTCTGCGAGAATCTCCAGGGGATGTGCACCAAGGACGTCCGAGACCTGGATGTCGATTTTGGTTCTACCGGGGGGGCGGGTGGCACTCCTCTGCATTTCTACTTGAACGCAAGCCGTTCGGCCATCGAATACGCATATCTCACCACGAGTTGGCAGCGGGCCGGGTATGAGCTCGGAACGGCTATGGCTGTCTTGCGTGGACGCGTGGTGCGAAGAGGTCGAGATGGCTTCTACCACGAATTTGATCCGATTCTCCGACATCACTACTATAGCAGTTTCCATATGTCCGACGAAGACATGCGGCGTTATCTGGAGCATATGAACACCATCGGACCGTGTTATCTCCATGTCTATCCGTCTACGGTGGCTTCCTTCGCGAGGTTCCTGCGCTGCGTGGGGGTGCGCGCTCCAGCAAATGTTCGCGGCATCATTGCCGAATCAGAAATCGTCTATCCCGAGCAGCGAAGGATGATCGAGGAAGTCTTCGGCTGCCGGCTCTTCTCCTGCTATGGTCAGTCGGAGAAGGTGGCACTGGCGGCGGGCTGCGAGGAATTGGACGATTACCATGTCTGGCCCACCTACGGCTATTTCGAGCTTCTCGACGACGAAGGCAACCCAGTAACCACGCCGGGGCAGCGCGGAGAGATCGTCGGCACCGGTTTCATCAATACGGTTATGCCGTTCATTCGATATCGCACCGGAGACTGGGCGACGTACGTCGGCGACGGCTGTGAGGCGTGTAAACGCAAGCACGTTATCATTCGCGACATTCGCGGCCACCGAACGCAGGAGGTCCTGATCGCCGCCGATGGTTCTGAGATTCCCTGGACTGCCCTGAACATGCACGACGACACGTTTTTGCATGTCCGACAGTTTCAGTTCGTGCAGGAGGTAGCCGGCAGGGCTGTCCTTTGCGTTGTGCTTGACAAGGGTTTCAATGAGAGGGACGCCAGACGCATTCATCGAAACCTAGGGCGTAGACTCAACAGTCAATTGGCTTTCAAGCTGGAGGTTGTAGACGAAGTGACTCGCTCCGTCCGAGGAAAGGCTATATACGTGGACCAACGAATCCCGTCGGATCGCCTGAATCGGGCGACGCCCTGTACTCAATAACTATGCCGTGGTTTATGCAACTGACAAGGTGACAACATGACAACTGAATCGCTTGCAGATGGTTTCCTCAGTAGCACCGCGAAATACGGGAGCCGGAATGCCATCTTTGCCGAAAACAGATTTCTCACATACGAGCAACTGTATGAAAGAGCGGTCCCCATCGCGGCGACGATCCAGGAGCATGCACCTGATTGTGATCCGAAGTTGACCGCCGTCTTTGCTTACAGGACTGTGACCGCTTTCTCGGGTGTGCTGGGAGCTCTCTTGTCGGGGAACGGCTATGTCCCGTTGAACCGAACCTTCCCTGTCGAGCGTACGAAGCTCATGCTCGAAAGGTCGGGATGCAAGTCCGTCATTGTCGACGGGCCTTCCGCGGACCAACTGGAGGCTGTCGTCAAAGACGTCCCGTATCGGTTGCTTCTGATCTTTCCTGACCGCGACGATACCTCTGTCCTGATGCGTCAATGGCCTCAGCACACAGTGGTCGGGCGACATGCGCTGGCGACGCCGGAGCGATGGACTCCCCGCGAGATAAGGATACAGGATATCGCTTACCTCCTATTTACTTCGGGTAGTACCGGCATCCCCAAGGGGGTCATGGTAGCGCACCGCAATGTGATTGCTTTTGTGGACTGCATGGTGGAGCGTTACAGTATCACAGAGAAGGACCGTTTGTCACAGATGTTTGACATGACGTTTGACCTCTCAGCCTTTGATATGTTTGTTGCTTGGAGTAGAGGCGCTTGTGTTTGTTGCCCAAGTCAGAAGACATTGATGAAACCCGGCAAATTCATCAACGATTTGCAGTTGACTGTATGGTTCTCCGTGCCGTCCACCGTGATGTTCATGAAGCGATTCAAAATGCTGAAGCCGGGTAGTTACCCGTCTCTGCGCTGGAGCTTGTTCTGCGGCGAGCCCCTTCCGGTGGCCTCGGTTCAAGAGTGGGAGCGAGCAGCCCCTAATGCCGTCATTGAGAATCTCTACGGCCCGACCGAGTTGACGATTGCCTGCACGCTCTACCGTTGGAAGGGAGAGGCCTCTGTTCCCCACAGCGAAATGGGGATTGTGCCGATCGGTGCTCCTTATCCAAACATGAAAGCTCTCGTCGTGGATGAGCTTCTCAGGGAAGTGGCCGATGGACGGGATGGCGAACTCCTGATGACAGGTCCTCAGATGGCGCTGGGTTACTGGAAAGATCCTGAGAAGACCGCCCAGGCATTTGTAGTCCCGCCCGGAAAGGAAGAAACGTACTACCGAACGGGAGATCGCGTGAAGAAGGGGTCGAGCGGAGTTTTCGTTTACCTGGGTAGAGTAGATTTTCAAGTGAAGGTACACGGCCATCGGGTGGAATTGGGCGAAATCGAGGCCGTGGTGCGCGAGGAGTCCGGATTTGATGGCGTTGTTGCCGTGGGTTGGCCACAGACTCCCAGTGGTGCCGGTGGAATCGTCGTATTCATAGAGGGAACCCATGCCGACGTTCAGGCGTTGCGCAAACAAGTGTCACTCCGGCTGCCGGACTACATGGTGCCGTCCGAGTTTCAGTTCGTGGACAAGTTGCCGCTCAACGTCAATGGAAAACATGATAGGAAGGAGTTGATCGCTATGTTGGAAGGACGAGTATGAACAGAGTATCAGCGGCAGACGTGAAAGAATTCATCGTTTCCTATTTGTCAAAGACGGCGGAACTTTCTGGGCGAACAATGGATAGTGCTCCATCCGACGATCTGGATCTGTTTCAGGAAGGAATCATTGATTCTTTGGGAATGTTCAACCTAATAGCAGAACTGGAGCAGCATTTTGAATGCGCGATCGATTTTGAAGGTTTGGACCCAGAGGCGATGACAGTCATTGGTCCACTCTGCCGGTACGTCGAAAGAATGCTGAGGTGATGAAAAGAGCACTATGAGGCGGATTAGGCTGTTGTCGGAAAGGGCTGAGCAAGAGGGCTGGATGGCGGATATTCTCCCTTGGGTTAAAGACGCTGGTGATCCATACTACGATTGGTTCTTTCCAGATCACACCACCTGCATGAAGTGCCTGCGCCTCTGGCTTGCAAATCCTTCTTCTGAGATATTTATCGGGAGAACCTATGGCCTTTTCGTTAATGGTCGCGTTGCTGGGGGGTTCATTGCTCTGAGTGGCCGCGAGTTGGGCGAATGCCGGAGCGCAGATACAAGATTGTTGATTACCAAGACGAATCGGAAACTACGAAGAGAGATCGTCGCGCGATTGGCCCAGTCAGCAGGTCTGTTTCCACCTGTCGGGGATGATGAGTATTATTTGAGCAAGATCGGCGTCAGCTGCGATTGCAGGGGCCGTGGATATGGATCACTACTCATGGAAGCATATCTGGATCGTGGCATCAAAAGGGGGTTGCCCAAATACCGGCTAGATGTGTCTGTCGGAAATGAGACTGCTATAAGGTGCTATGAGAAATATGGATTTACAGTGATCTGTAGGACTGCGGCGGAGAATAGGGAGCTAGAATACTTGTCAATGACGTACAGGGTCTAAGTAGGTAGCCGCAAGACTTCACATGAATTCCTTCAGCCAGAACTCGCGGGACAGGATACCTGCCTTGCGACGTGCGGTGCTTGGGGTCAAGCCCAAGAGCCAGCCTTCCGCATTCTCGGCCTCGTTGTCGATGGTGGAAAACTGCCGGTTGGCGACAATCGAGCGTTTGAGTTCTTTCCAGAGATGGTCCTGCGGATTCAGTTCCGGGCACTGCGTGGGCAGCCACAGCAAGGTCACGTCCAACTGGGCCGCCAGGCGTTGACTGCCGCCAGCCTGATGGCAGGAGGCCTTGTCCAACAGCAGCCACAGAGGCCGGCCGCCATAATACCGTCGCAGGAGGCGCAGGAAGGCCTGGAAGTCGTCCTGACGCTGGCGGAACCGACGCAGGACCACGCGATGCCCGGTCCGCGGATTGAGGGCGGCAAACAGGACGCGTTTGGCATTGCGCCCGGTGATCGGAACCTGCGCCTGCTGACCCGGGAAAGCCCAGGTGTAGCGCAGCGGCGGGAACCACCGCAGGATCGTCGCATCGGTGAACAGCAGCACCGCCTCGGGTGGCATCTGCTTTATCCGGCGAATGAGCCCCCTTTTTTCTGGGCCCGGTGCGGGTCCTTGGTCGCATAGGTATACCGCGGCCGTTTCCAGCGCAACCCCAGCTCGTACATCCGCCGCCGCAACGTACGGACTTTGATGGGACTGCCGTACTTCTGACGCAGCTGATCGGCCAACAGCGCCACCGTCCAGCCGGTGCTGTTGTAGCCCAGAGGCAAGGGGTCCCGGCGGATCTCGCGCGCGATGCGTTCGTTGGTGATCGCCGGGGCCGCCCGGGGGCGTCCGGATCGCGGGGCATCCTGCAGTCTGTCGGGATCGTGCTCCTGGAGATAGGTTCGAATCCAATGGTAGACCGCCCACGGCCGCACGCCGGCAATTCCGGCCACCTCCGGAACGGCCCGCCCCTGGGCCACCAGGAGAACCGCTTGAACACGCCGGTACGTCCGGGCATCCCGGACCTCATGAAGAGCTTTGTCAAGGCGCTGTTGATCATAGGGATGGAAACCACGCTCTTTCGGGTTCTTCGCTTTTCTCATAAGCTTGATACGAGCCAAGAAGCATTCTTGTGCGAATTTGAGGCTACCTACTTAGTAGCACTATAGTCATCCGTCAAATGCAAGCCGCAGCACGAAATCATGTGGATTTGGAGAAATGCGAATGCGCGCGAGAGAAGTGAGAGATCATTGGGCGGATATCATATCTTGGGTCAGAGTGTTGTACTACCGTTTCATGGGGGTCGCTGTAGGGGAAGGATGCTACATCAGCTTAGGTGCGCACATTGATGTAAGAAGAGGGAAGATTGTGCTGGGAAACAAGGTCCATATAGCAAGTGGCAGTTACATCCTTGCACATACGGGTTGCGAGGCATTGAAGCGAGGGCAGGAAACTTGCCTTGAGGATAACGTCAGAGTATACGTAAATGCCGTGGTGCTGCCCGGAATCAGGGTGGGGAGAGACTCAGTTGTGGGTGCCGGCGCTGTGGTAACGACGGACGTGCCTCCTGGTGTTGTGGTGATGGGCAACCCGGCGAGAGTCGTTGGTCAATCATCACGAAGGAGGAAGGAGAGGCAATCCGTGACCCCGACGGAGTCCATTGCAGACCGTGGTAGCTACCTCAAACAAGGTCCCTGATTCCGATGTCTTCCGCAGAATCGGTCTTCCTCGATAATCGCGGGTGGGGCATGTTGGCGGCGTGGGTTCCATTACGTATGATTTCTCTGGAGAGAGTTGGTGTGGGATGAAAGGGCCTTTATGCTAGTGAGCCACGTGCATCGTAGAGTGAGCCATCGACAAGGTCTATGGGGTACGGTGTGCTTGTACGCGACAACAGCTGTGCTTGTTATGGCCCTGCCGACTTCGGCCGCAGATTATACCCTAACGGTTACAACCACTCATGGATCCGTGACTGTAAGTCCCGCGAAGGCCCAATACAATGAAGGTGAGGAGGTCGCACTCGTTCCCCTGCCGAGTGCTGGCTACATGTTTACTGGCTGGTCGGGAGATGCGAGCAGGTGCGGCAAAGAACTAGTTGCGCGAGTGACTATGACCGAGAACAAGTCTGTCATCGCCAACTTCGAGACCTGGCAGCCTCCGATTGGCATCCCCATGCCTGAGTTCGGGATTTTCGAAAGCTACCGCATGTACGACGATCCCGCCAACCGCAACCCGGAACTGACCTATAACGAAAGCGCCGGTGGGGGCTACTACACGCACTACGTGGATAACACCGATCCGAACGCCACGAACACCAACAATCCCTACGGGGATATCAACAAACCTAGGACGACGATTCCTGCTGCAGCCGATACACCCGAAGGTTCTGTGGTAGAGATCCACGGCGGTCCTTATACAACCCAGTACGTATATATCACCGCGAGCGGAACCCAGGCGAAACCTATCTTCGTCCGGGGATCTGTTGCGGGAACCCGCCCGATATTCCTGGGGGCAATCGTGATTCGTGGGCACTACATTATCCTTGAGAATATGGATTTGGATCGGAGCGAGATCAAGATGACGGCGGTTTTCGTGCGCCCCCTGTCTGCCGACGAGCAGGTCCATCACGTCTCCGTGCGCAACTGCGAAGTTCACGACGTACCCCAGACTATAGCCAACGGCAGCACGATGCTGATGGCTGTCAGCTATCTGGAGAATGTGTATGTGGAAGATGTCGTGTTCTACGCCAACTACGTCCATCCAGGTCAGTTGCTGCCGCCATCATGGGCTTATGGAGACGCTACCTGCACTGGGATCAGCGTGCAGAAAGGCACTAACCGCATCTGGATTGTGGATAATCATGTATGCGATCTGACTGCGGACTGCATTGGTAGCGGTCACGGGGCCAATTATACCGCGAAGAACTACTACATCGGTCGTAATGTCCTGCACGATACAACCCAGCAAGCCGTGGACTTGAAAGAGGTGGATGGTGCTGTCATCTCCGAGAATGACATGTTCAACTTCGGCATGTATAATCAATCAGCAACAGTTGGCCTACGTGCTCTCGGAGTGGCCGTTGTGTGTCATTCGGGATCAGACGAATCGCCGAAGAATACCTGGATTCTCAATAACTACATGCATGACTGCTTCGGCTCTGGAATTGAGTTGTGCAATGCACAGACCCCGCCCGTTTGGATCGTGGGTAACGTGATTTATGATATGCGGGATGACATCGTGTCGCCCTATATCATGGCCCCTATGGACCACGACGACATGGGGCGGGAGGCGTATGCCAAGTGCCTGGCAAAGGGCTATATTGACGCCAATGGAATCGTTGATCCTGGGTTCAGCACGGTCGACGAGGAATTTCAGGGCTGGTTTCCAACGTACTACGCGGATATTCAAGACTGCCTTTTGGCCGTGCGAGACGGGCAGGGGAACTACGAGCCCTCGACGGCAACCGGCTATCGCACATGGGACTCCAACCAAGTCTACGTCGTCAATAATTCGTTCTATCATTGCTGCAATGGTGTGGATTCGGATGTTTCTCGGACTGCCAGCGCGATGCATCTCATCAACAATATCATCGCGGAACCCATCGGTCAGGGATATCACATCAAATTGGGCAACGATAGAACGCGGTCGGAGATTCGCAACAATCTCTTCTGCAGTTCCGATGGTCAGACCCGTATCTTGTGGTATAACACACCATATACCTCCTTGGCGGGATTTCAAGCAGCCACCAGCAAAGGACAAGACTGCCTTGAGGGGAATCCATTATTTGTGGATGCTGCGAACTACAGCTTCAATCTACAGGATGCGTCTCCGGCCATAAATGTGGGAACCGAATCAGATGTATACGACTTATTCTACGATACGCATGGTATCGGTATCCAGACGGACATAGAGGGTCGAGCAAGGCCGCAGGGGGCGGGCTGGGATATTGGGGCTTATGAGTATACGCTGGAGGCGATTGAAGATTTGGCGGTTTCGGGGGGGAGTCAGAACTCAGTGACGATTGGTTGGACTGTGCCGGGGGAGGAGGGGGTTACGGGTGTGCCGGCGTCTTATGATATTCGGTACTCGGACAGCGAAATTACGGAGGAGAACTGGGAGGAGGCGAGTCTGGTACAAGGCGAGCCGGTAGCGGGGGCGTTGGGGGAAGCACAGATGTTTACGATTACCGGGCTCGGTCCGGGCCAGACCTACTACGTTGCGATGAAGGTGCTGGATGAGGTGGGGCATTTCTCTGAGCTGTCGAACGTGGTTTCTGAGACCACGCCTACCAGTGGCAACCATGCGCCGGTGCTGAATGTGGGGGACCGCTCGGCAACGGAGATGGCGGAACTGCGGTTTACTGTCGATGCCACCGATGCCGATGCGGGCGATACGCTTAGCTACTCGGCGCCGTATCTTCCGGCCGGGGCGGGGTTCACGCCGGCGACGCGAACGTTCGCTTGGACGCCTACGTTCGAGCAAATTGGGGTGCATCATGCGACGTTCGAGGTGGATGATGGGCAGGTGGCGGTCTCCGAGACGATTGCGATTGCTGTGTACAGCGGGTCGAATCATCCGCCGGTGTTGGATGCTATCGACGATAAGAGCGTTGATGAAGGCCAGACGCTCAGCTTCTCCGTCAGTGCGACGGATATCGACAGTGGGGATACGCTCAGTTACTCGGCCAGTGGTTTGCCGATCGGGGCTGATTTCAGCGACCAGGCGTTCACCTGGACCCCGACCTACGATCAATCGGGCACCTATGACGTGACCTTCACCGTCAGCGACGGCGTCGCCGATGATTCGGAGACGATCACCATTTCGGTGGGTAATGTAAACAGGGCACCGGTTCTGGAGACGATTGGCAGCCAGAGTGTGAATGAGAATTTCTCGCTGAGTTTTTCCGTCAGCGCTACCGATCCGGATGGAGATTCGGTGAGCTACTCGGCGACGGGGCTGCCCAGTGGTGCGAGTTTCGTCGCTGGGGTGTTCACCTGGACGCCGGGCTACGACCAGGCGGGTTCGTATCCCGTCACGTTCACTGCCAGCGATGGCGTGCTGACCGACAGCGAAGAGATCACCATTTCCGTCACCAACGTCAGCGACGAAACGCCGCCGTACGTGCACAATTGTGAGCCAGCGGCCGACGCCATTCAGGTCCCGTTGAATACGCTGATTGCCCTGACGATCTCCGATCCCGGGTGGGGTGTGGACGCTGATGCCGTTATTATTTATGTCAACGATGAACTGGTGTATTCGGGTAACGTGGCGTCGTACGACAGTGCCCACGGCGTTTGTCATCGCTCGGGTTCGGCGGCGAGTTATCGGTACACGTACCAGCCGGATGACTTGTTTGATTATGATCAGGAGGTGTCCGTGCGGGTTAGTGCCTCAGATCTGGCTCATAATGCGATGGCTGAGGTTTCCTATCAGTTTGTGACCGAGATGCGGTCCTTTGGTCGCAACGTGCGCGTCAGTTGGGGTCCGGACGGTTTTGACAAAGGCTCTCCCGCGACGGTGTGTGATAGTGCTGGCAACATCTGGGCGGTCTGGCATGCCGGGGCGGTTGGAGAACGGGATATCTATGTTAGCAGGAAGATGCAGGGTTACTCGGAATTCGCAGATCCTGTTCGGTTGACTGTTGATGCGGGCGACCAGAGCTATCCTGACATTGCGGTTGGGACTGACGACAAGCTCTACGTGACCTGGCAGGATAACCGACGGGGGAACTGGGATATCTACGTTAGCACCTCGGCGGACGGGGCTACTTGGTCGGCTGAAACGCGAGTGACCGATTCCGAGGATAACCAGGTCCGGCCGGCCATTATCGTAGACAGCCAACTGCCCGATAATCGGGCCTATATCGCCTATCAGGATGACAGTGCGGGCCAGCAGGACATCTACGTGGCCAGCTCGACGACCGATTTCGTGAATGCTACGGAGATCCAGGTTACTTCCGCTGTCGGGGACCAAATCGATCCGGACATTGCTGTAGATGCGGCCGACAATGTCTATCTGGTCTGGACCGATGGCAGGAACGGCTCGGACGATATCTACGGCGCCGCTTCGAACGACGGTCCCTGGACGAACGTGCCTGTGGTCACGGGAGCGGGCAGCCAGTCGTCGGCCGCAATTGCCACCGAAGCGAGCGGTTCTGTGTTGCACTTTGCGTGGGTGGATGATACGGCCGGAAACTATGATATTTGCCACGCATCTTCGGATGCCATGCCGGTTGCACCGCTAACCGGGACGGATATCGTCAATGACACAGCCGATCAGACGGCCCCCGCGATTATCACGACCGGTAGCACGGGTGGCGGACTGAACATCTTCGCGTGTTGGCAGGACGCGAGAAACGTTGCGACAAGCGGCGATACGGACGTCTATTTCGTTGAAGTTGGAGCCGGGAGCGAAGAGAGCGTTTTCGTTGGCGACGATGGAAGCCTTTCCAATCAGAGCAAGCCCGCCCTCGGCGTAGACTCTTACGGATATCCGTATATTGTCTGGACCGACGACCGCGATGGAAACACCGAGATCTACTACGCTGGCAGCACCTTTATGGACCCGTATGTGGTGGACTCTCAAGACGTGGTCGCTTCCGTCGACCATACGATCGGCATTGACCCGCCGGCCGGTTTGGACGATGTGTCGGTTGTGATTCCTGCGGGGGCCTCTCCGCATGATGTGACGGTGACTGTCACGAAGATACAGAATCCGCCGCTTCTGTCATCGTTGGATGCGATCGGATACGATTTTGGCCCCAGCGGGCTGCAGTTCAGTGAGCCGGTGACGATTACCATTCCTTATTTGGTCGCTGATTTCGGCGATGATTCGCCCATTCCCTGCTGGTATAATTACGATTCACCGCTGAATCCCTTGAGCCAGGAAGGGATCACCGACGTCAAGATTCTGGAAATCACACCTGACGTCGTACACGCCGTGCAATTCAAGACGACGCACTTCACGCCCTACTATCTGGCGGAGGCACTTCCGAGCAGTGGAGTTGTGGGCGGTGGCGGAGGTGGCGGTTGTTCGCTGTCGCCGACCGGCCAAGTCGATCCCTTCGGTTTTCTTCTGCCGTACCTCGGGCTCGGTATTGTAATGGTCCTCTTGCGGTGGCGAGATCGCCGGGCACATCCGACGAGAGGAAACGGGACCTGCAGGTAGTTGCTCGTCTTGGTCTGACGGAGACTTCCTGGTTCGAGCGGGAACGTACCCTACCCATTTTTCACGCGTGGTGAACAGCATGAGGAAGCTGTTGGTAGTCGTGTCTTTCTTCTTTTTGGCCGCCCCAACTCCGCGCGCAGACGATTGGTGTGGTTTTCACGGCCTTGAAAAGGAGGGCCGCTGTGACTCAGCGACGATACCTTCGACTTGGTCCTCGTCGCATAACATAGCCTGGAAGACCGCCATTCCTGGACGCGGGCATTCATCTCCAATCGTATCAGGGGACGCCGTGTATGTAACAACCGCGTACGAAAACGTCCATGTCTCCGCGGTGACAAGTGCCTGGCACTACAGTGTTTTCGGTTTGTCTCTGATGTTCGCAATCACAGGTATCAACTTTGTAGTACAGAAGTTTGGGGTCAGAGCAAGAGGAGCCGTAAGCGTTGGGCAGTATGTACGGCTCTTCGTGTTCACGCAGTTCTTCATTGGCATCATGGTTGTATCACTCTTTGGCCGCCGCCTGCTCAATCCGGGCGACGCCATCGCTCGCCAGTGGCTTGTCTCCGTTGTAATGGTGTTGTCTTGCCTCGCAGTCAGTTCATTACTTGTGCCCCTGAGATCGCGCCAGCAGTTGACGGTGGCCTTGCTGTCTTGCGCATTTGCCGTTCTTGTGTTTGTGACACTCAAGCACAGAGAGCTTGGCTTTGATTTGAGTTCGTTGAAAGGCCTGTCTTTCCTTGTGGCAGCAGTCTCGCCCCTGGTTTTGGGGCTAGGCTTGTGCATGGCCTACTTTGTCAGCCGCGGTCGCCATTCGACGGTGATGGAGAGTGGGAACGGCACCGGAGCAGATCACCGTGAGGTGTGGTATTTGATACTGACGGGAATTACAGGCGGTCTTGCTGCTCTGCTGCCGTTCTTCCTTCTCCTTTTTCGTGCAGCCGACTACCGGATGCCCGACAGCTATGTTTGGGATACGCGTGTTGGCCCAGATCTGAGCTGGCGGTGGATTGCGGTATACGTCACCCTAGTCACCTGTACGACCGCCGCCGGCTTCTGGAGGCTTGTCCGGGTCCAAGGTGGTGCGGCAAGAAAGCTCCCTTGGCAGCAAGCTTTCTTTCTGGCGGCGCCGTCTCTCGGATTGGTCTATTTCGTGGGGACCGGCGTGGCTGAAGGGCCAAAGGAATCTGTTCGGGCAGTTGTATGCCTCGATCCTGACAACGGAGAGATACGCTGGACTTGCGAAGGACTGACGGCACCGCCGAGAGCAGAAAGTCGCATCGTGACACATGCGTCAGCAACTCCTGTCACAGATGGCGAGCGCATATACGCGTACTTCGGGGAAGACGGTTTGATGTGCGTGAACCCCGAAGGCGACCTGCTCTGGAAGATGACAGAGCCCATTTTTCAAGGGAAATTTGGCGTCGGGGATTCACCTGTTGTCAAAGACGATGTCTTGGTTATTGTAAGTGACATGAAAGAACCGGACGAGTTGCCATCCTCCATCATTACATTTCGTGGTGTATCGGGAAAGCGTCTTTGGAGCAAAAGCAGGAAGCCTCACGAGGTCGATGCCGCTTATAGCACCCCCTTGATCAGGTCATTGAACGGGAAACAGGTGGTTTTCGTGCATGGTTGGTATGACATCAAGGGGTATGACCTTGAAACGGGGCAAGAATTGTGGTCCTATCCGGTGATCCACGAAGGCAAGCATCTCGTGGCAAGTATGGTTTCTGATGGTGACCGCCTGTTTGTTATAGGGGCAAGGGAGATCAGGGCTTTGGCTTTCTCAAAACTGGGAGCCGGTAGCGATCCGCTGGTCTGGTCGACGCCCTTGCGGGGGGAGAAGTGCTCGACGCCGGTCGTAGTTGATGGATTGCTGTTTCTCGTCACAGAGACCGGCACGGCCTGTTGTCTCGATGCTGTGACAGGCGAATTGCTCTGGAAAGAGCGTTTGAAAGGCAGGTATTTCTCATCGGTTGTAGCCGCCGGAGATAAGGTATTCTTCACAAATCAAGTTGGAGTAACCACTGTCGTGGCCATCGACAGAGAGTTTCGATTGCTGGCTGTGAACACGTTAGGCGAATCTGTCTATGCCTCTCTGGTTCCCACACAGGGTCGACTGTTTGCACGCGGCACCAAACATCTTTACTGCATCCGGGAAGATAAAGAATTGTGACCGTCGAAAGATGGCTGTGCGTCTTCCGAATGGCCGTCTTTGTGGCGGGGGCAATTCCGTTGGTTGCCATTGTACGACCGGAGATAGTGTCTCCTCTGGGGTTCAGACACAGGGCCGATATGTGACCGTTGTCCCTCCAGAGTGTAATATGTTGGGCGATGGTTATGATAGAATCGTGGCCTGATGCGAGAACGCGATGCTCCTGGTGAAGTCCTTCGCAACGCCGATTGTCTGGGTGCTCGGGCTGTTGATTTTCGGCCTGGTCGTGTCCAGACGCAGGCAGGCGAAGGCCTGCAATCGCCTTGGCTGGTGGCTGGTATTCATAGGTACGCTGGTGCTGGCGGGGCTCAGTCTTCCGACGGTTGCGCATTTATTGAGCTATTCGTTAGAGTACAGATACCCTTCTGCATCCCCTGATGTGCTCGCAGAACTCGATGTTGTCGTGGTTCTGGGTGCCGGTGCCCGGCCGGCGTGGGGTTTTCGGACGGAGGCTGAATTAGGCGTAAAGTCGTATTCTCGCTGGTATCACGGTCTTCGAGCGTTCAAGTCCAGCGGCGCGGACTTTCTTGTGTTTTGTGGCGGTGATCCCGGTAGGCAGGGCGACAACGAGTCGGAGGTCATGCAGGCGATGGCCGTGCACATGGGCGTCCCTGCGGAGAAGATGCTGGTCGATTCGCAATCATGCAATACGCACCAGCACGCACCGTGTCTGGCGGCCTTGCTACCGGCAGGAAGCGGCAGACGTATCGGACTGGTGACGTCCGCTACGCACATGCTGCGGGCGGAGAAGGTGTTCCGCAGGCACTTCACCAACGACACCATTGTACCGGTCCCGGCCGATTACAGGTACGGTCCCTTGTGGTGCGGCCCGTGGACCTTCATTCCATCGGCTTCGGCTTTTGAAGAGAGCACAACTGCGTTGCACGAATGGATTGGCCTTGCTTGGTATTCGCTCAGGTATTGGTAGAGAGCCTCCGTAGGCGACGTCGGGGTATAGACGGCCCATCCCCGAAGATGAGAGTCGCATTTTCCTTCCACCGAAACCAATGAAAGTTGTACGAATGACAACCGCTCCTACTCTGAACCCGCGGCCGGTGACTGTGGCTGCGGTCGTGGCGAGTTTTCTGATGCTCGTCTTCGGTGTTACCTATCATGTGCTGGCGGCTCGGCTGGCGGCTCCGGTGGATACCGAAGCGATCAGTCAGGCCGCATTGGACCGGTTCCCCATGGACATTGGGGACTGGACGGGCGTGGAGACGCCGATTGAAGAAAGAATCGTCCAGGCGACGGATACCGACGCGCATCTGAGCCGTCGATATTCACGCGCCGGCGGTCTGGAGTTTGTATCGTTCTATCTCGCCTCCGGCGTGCGAGCGAGGGATCTGATGCCGCACCGGCCGGAGGTCTGCTATACCGGAGCCGGCTGGACCCTGGTTGACAAAGACTCCGCAGAACTTCCGCTCCCCGACGGGACCACATTGCCGTGCAACGTCATGCAGTTTTCGCGAGGCGCCTTGAACAAGCAGGGCGTTCTCGTCCTGGATTATTATCTTGTCGACGGCCAGTATTGTGCCGACGTCTCCCTGTTGCGCTCGAAGGCATGGCGCGGTTCCGGCACGGTCGAGTACGTTGCCCAGGTGCAGATCGTCACTCCTGTTTCGAGCGTCATGAGAGCGGATTCGGCCGAGGCGCTCGTTTCCGACTTCGCCGTCGAATCGGCCTCTTCCGTCGTAACGCTGTTCCAGAGTCGGACGGAAACGGCAGAGCAAGTGTTTCCGGCGATTGACTCAGCGGGGGGAGAAATCGATGAAACCAATTAAGCACCACATCAACCACAGACACAAAGTGGCCCTGTCGGCAACGCCTCGTAAGCGAGGCGGCCTCGTGGCACTGGCCGCCGCCGTGCTTGGGCTCCTGGCGGTGACGGCGTGGACGTACTGGCCGACCATGGCGGAGCTTTTCAAAGAGTGGCAGCGGGATGAGGACTACTCTGCAGGGCAGCTTGTGCCGCTGGTGGCGCTGGTTTTTCTCTGGGTTGAGCGAAAGAAGCTGAAGCAATGCTCGCTGAGGCCTTGCTGGTGGGGCGGCATCGTTCTGCTCCTGCTCGCGGCAGCGGGGCGATTGTACGGCCTGCTGTTCATGTTCGAATCGGCCGAGCGCTACTCGCTGGTGCTCGCGGTGGCGGCCCTGGTTCTGCTGGTTGCCGGATGGCAAGTGTTTCGGCAACTCGGGTGGATCCTGCTGTTTCTGTTCCTGATGGTCCCGTTTCCAGGCCGCGTCCACAATATGATCAGCGGCCCGCTCCAGCGGCTCGCTACGAACGGGTCCGTTTTCCTGCTGGAGGTATTCGTTCCCCGGGTCAGCCAGCGCGGCAATGTGGTCATGCTGGACGCCGACACGCCGATGGCGGTGGCCGAGGCCTGCAGCGGCCTGCGCATGCTCACCGCCTTCATCGTCGTGGCCGCCTTCATCGCCTACATGGTCAAGCGGCCCCGCTGGCACAAGGCGACGGTAGTTCTTTCCAGCATCCCCATCGCCGTTATATGTAATATAATCCGCATTTTCCTTACCGGCATCCTCATGCTGCTTGTCGGCGTGGAATTTGGACAGAAATTTTTCCACGATTTTGCGGGTTTGGTGATGATGCCGGCCGCTGTTTTGCTGATTTTCAGCGAATTATCGCTGCTGGCGAAGCTGGTTGTGCCCGATTCGCCGCCGCAGCAGGCCCAGACCGTCGTGCGGGCCCGGTCGGCGCCGCGTGGCCGTTCAAGCGTTTTTCTCAAATAACCCAGAATTTCACGCGCTTTTTTCTTGACATCTCGCGTTGTACCATGTAAAGTTGACGATGCGGCATCCGGGGTGTTTCCGGGTATCGCATGAGTATGGTGGAGTGCAGGGTTTAGGTAATCCAATGATTGCGGGGAGAAAGCTCATCATAGCTGTTCTCGGGGGCTTGGTGCTGTCGGTGTCGGTACATGCCGACATGACGCCGGTGGCCAGTCTCGACAGCCCCTCCCGCCCGTCCGTGCAAACGGACGAGCCCGCAGACTCCCGGAACAATAGCGGCATCGCATCATCCCTTGCGTGTTTGAGCGTTTCCGGTCTGGATGCGGCGCCTCTGGCGTTTCTGCCTCCCGATGAGGCGGATGTGGAGCCGGCGGTCGAGGAGACCCCGCCCTGCCCGGTCCTGACCGAAGGTGTGGACAGCTTCGGTCTGTGCCTCTCGGCACTGGTCGGTCTGGGCCTGTGCGGGGCCGGCCGGTCCGTGAAGAAGACGTCCCTGGGTTTCATCCCCGACTGGTACCATCATGGCGGGCCCTATCAGATTGGCAGCAGTCAGGTCGTGGGACCCGACTGCCTCTGCGCTACCGCAGTCTCCTTCGTACAGCCGGACGGTTTGCCAGAGGACCTCTCAGAGCAATACCACAGGGGAACCATTGCACCCCTGTTGCGAAAATCACAATTTGTACCAACCATCCTCGCCTCCCGAGGCCCTCCGCTTCTACGTCGCGCATGACCTGTATTTCGCATCGAAGCGAAATCAATCAGTATTCATGACAATGACGTAAAACGGAGGTCAATGAATCATGAAAAGGATCTTTCTTGTATTAGCAACGTGCGCGTTTCTTGCAGCACCGGCGTTGGCTGATATCAGCTTTGTGGATACCCTGGCCGGCGTGGATAGTCCAACCGGTTGGAGTACCGGCGACAGCACGAAGAATTTGGGCCACAGTTACAGTCTTCTTGGTGGCACGGCGACGGTGGCAGCGTTCGAGAATGGTTCCACCGATTATTTAAGCCACCGGCTTACCCGCGGCCTTGGTGTTCAGGGTGGCGAACCGGACGAAATAGACAAGGTTCAAGGTCTTGAACACATCGACATCACCTTCAGTTCTGCGGTCCCTGTCACCTACATAGAAGTCCGCTCGCTGTTTTATGTCGATACAACCGGCACCAACGCCGAGTGGGCTGCCATTGAATTATGGAACAGCGGGACGCAGGTTCACACCGATTACTTAAAGGGACAGATGAATCTGAACTCCGGTAACGGCCTCGCTTCCGTGACGTATGCCACCCCTTGGTCGGTGGACAAACTGGTTTTCCGCGTTCCGACATTGGCTGAGTTGCAAGGGAAGTACTCCAATGACGAGATTGGGTACTACGATGTATCGAAAAGCGAATTCGCCGTCGCCAAGATTTCGCCTGTCCCCGTTCCTGCAGCGGTTTTGCTGGGTTTCCTCGGCTTGAGTGCGGCGGGGATCAAGCTCCGCAAGTTTGCGTAAATCAGTTGGGCGACAAAGGCGAAACCCTTCGTAGCCCGACATGAAAGAAATAAGGAGGTTATGCATGAAAAAGGCAATTTGCATATTGATATTGAGTGCGTTCTTGGCGGCACCGACATATGCCGATATGACTTCTTGGGCTAATGGAGAAGGCTATGATGTCGGAACGGCCCATATCGATCGCACGAGCGGCTACTACCTGACCACATATGGTGGTGGGGAGTTCACCCTGTCTGACAATACCGCCGGGTCGTTTAGCCTCACCAACTACGGCTATGCAGATGTCGCAAAAGGTGTAGACGGTGATTCCGAGTCCTTTCAGACATTCTGCGTTGAGACCGCGGAATATACGGCCAACCCGTTAGAGGTGTGGTTCAGCAATGCCTCCGCGGAGACGCCTACCGTGGCCGGCTCAGGCTCACACGCTTGGGTAGGCGGGACAGGCGGCGGGGACAGTCTTGATAGTACGACGGCGTACCTTTATACGCAGTTTGCCAAAGGCACACTGTCGAACTACCGGTACACAGATACGGCCCCGGACGGCAACCGCGCCGCGGATGCCCGGCAACTGCAGCGAGCCATCTGGAGCATTGAAGAGGGGCTCATACTAAAGACCGATGGCTCCGATAAAAAAGCCAAGGCATGGGTGGCGGAGGCCACCACGGCGGTGGCCAGTGGTGGAAGTTGGTACAACACGTGGGGCGATAATTCGATCGGCAACGTGCGCATACTCCAGATGTACTACTACAACCCGGATAAGGGCAAGTACTATGAGGTGAAGCAGGATCAACTCTACCTTATCCCTGTTCCGGCGGCCGCTCTGCTGGGCTTCCTTGGTTTGGGTGCGGCTGGTTTGAAGCTGCGTAAGTTTGCCTGAGAGTCCGCGGTCTTGTGTGTGGACTACCATGAAGTGTAAATAAGACTGTCGGCGAGGGCCCTTCCAACGGGCCTTCGCCGGGCAGTCTGCGACGCTGGTGATAGAGAGAGAGTCTTGAGGACCAGGGTGATGACGAGAGGCAACGTCGCGCGAAGACGCCGGTGTCTTCCTGCGCTTCTGGTGGTATTGGCGGGGGTATTTCTGGGCGTAGATGCGCGTGCCGATTTGTACACGTATGAGTTCGCGCGTATCACGAGCAATAGCGTGGATCAGGAGGGTAATCCGATAAACGGCATGGGCTGGTTTTCCCTTGAAGTCAGCAACGTCGAAGGGGATTCGGGTAAGGCGCGCTTTCGATTTCTCAACGACGCACCCACTTCAGGATTGGGGAGTGAAAGTGCCATCACGGCCCTCTATTTCTACGACGGCGCTCTGGTCCATAATACAAAAGCTGTATTGAGCGACTCTGGCGATTACGTTAGCTTCTCCGAATACGGTGTCAATCCACCAGATTTGCCCGGTTTCACAGGGACGTCGACACGTGTTTTCTCAGCAGACGCCGCGAATCCTTCGACCAAAGGTGGCGCTGGATATGGCGTTCACACGGGAGAATGGGTCGAAGTGTTGTTTGATCTGCTTCCCGGCACGACATTTAGCGATGTGATTGACTCGATCAATCTTACGGGCTCGACCACCAAAGTCCCAGGCACCCTGCAAATCGGCATACACGTCCAGGCTCTGCCCGGTTTCAAAGACGATGACCCCACGAAGGAGTGGGGTTGGGCCGAAGCCAGTGATTCGTTCATCGTAGTGCCTGTCCCTGCTGCGGTGTTGTTAGGCATGCTTGGTCTGGGCGCCGCCGGCCTTAGACTGCGAAAATATACCTGAAAGCCGGGGAGCTGCCACGCGCTCGCTACTCGGGAGCGCGTGCTGAGTCAGGGCGTAGGTAATCATTCCATTCCATAAATCCTCGTAATTCCATGTACGCGTGCTGAGTTGACGCAGGACTACTCGCGTGTTACTGCGGGGCCGGACGCCTTCTCCGGGTCGCGTCGCTGCTCGCCGAAGATGCCGATATCGCAATGTATTAACCCATCGCCCGTCGTATGTCGGCCGGATTTCATCTCTTGGTGTCACCATGGAAGCCAATTCTCGCAGCATGCCAGAGGGTGTCGAACGTACAATGCTTTTGAAGGGTAGTCTCATGTGTTACCGGAAGCGAAGCGCCAAGATTAATGTGAAACTGATCGTAGTTCTGATCCTGGTGGTCGTGGCTTTGGGGGTGTCTTTAGTGGCGGCTCGTCAAGTTCGCCGGAGTATTCTATCCAAGAGGTCTCTCGACGCGGGACTGGCGGCCTATGAGAAGGAGGACTGGAAGGAGGCGGCGCAGCACTTCCAGGAATATCTCGGGCGCAATCCTGATGATGTCGAGATTCTCAAGAAGTACGCCCAGTCCCGATTGAACATCCGGCCGGTGGAGGTCCCCAACATCATGCAGGCGATCGCGGGCTACCGTCAGGTCCTGCAGTTAGACCCTCTCGACAAGGAGGTGTACGACGAGCTGGCGGGGCTCTACACGGGCATCAGGCGGTTTGAGGAGCTGGTCTACATCGCCGAAATGCGCCTGGAGGAGGCACCCGATGACCGAAACGCACCGCTCTGGCTGGCGAGCGGCCTGGTACAACTGAACGAGAAAGACGAGGCGAGAGAGAAGCTGGAGAAGTTTATAGCGGAAGTGGAGGCACTGCCCGACAAGCACGACCAGTACGTACAGGCCTGCGTGCAGATGAGCGAGATCGTGGCTTCCGACGATTCCCCCGATGCCCAGGTGCAGGCGCTGCAGTGGCTCAACAAGGCGGTTACGTACGCCCCGGATTCGGTGAAGGCGGTGGCCAATCGGACTCGATTCTATCGACAGGCTGCCATCAACCTTACGGAGAGCGTCCAGGAGCAACTTCTGGCCGTTGCCCGCGCCGACCTCGAGGCCGCCGGTATAACCGCTGGAACGGCGCGAGAGAAGCTGGTGGCCTTGGCACGGAAGGATCTGGAGGGGGCCGACGCATTGGCCGGCGATAGTCCCACGATCCGCTATTTTCTGGGTACGGAATGGCTGGCCCACGGCGAGCCTAACCGGGCCGCCGCCGAGTTGCAGGCGGTCGAGGGGCTCTCGCAAGAGCGGATTGAGGAAGATTTCTTTGATATCAATGACTGGGTCGTATTGCGGTTTCTCCTGGCTTCCGAGCTGGCGACACGCCGGAGGGCGGAGGCCGAAGCCTGTTCTCTCGCCGACGAGGCCCTGGAAACGCTCACGCAGGAAAGGCACCGAATCCAGGTTCTTCCGGCGGCCATTCGCCTCTACGTCGCCGCAGACAGAGTTGCAGACGCCCGGCGGATTCTCGATGAATATGCTGAGGCCATGCTCCTGAGGAAAGGGTCGGCCCAATCCGAGGTGCAGATGGCCTATCTTCAGGCCCTGGTGGCACGGGCCGAAGGCAAGCCCTACGTCGTGATCGACCACCTGCAGCCGGTGGTCGCTACGAAAGCGGGGGGGCCTGCCTTGTGGGGGTTGTTGGCGGAGGCCTACATTCGCACCGATCAGACGGGTCGGGCCGCCAGCGTCCTTTCCGAGTATCTTCGCCTCCGTCCCCAGGACTCGGAAATGGCCTTCCAACTGGCGCGGCAATACTCCAGGTTGGGCAAGTGGAGAGAGGCGCTACAGATGGCGAAGATGGCAGAGTCTCTCAATCCCACGGATTTGGCCGTCAAGCTCCTTCGCATCGGAGTGAGCATCAACCTGGCGATCCAGAATGCTGAGGGCGGTGATACGGCAGCGATTGAAACGCTGTCGGCCGAATTGGCGGCGTTGCGTGAGGCGAATCCCGACCGGGCCGACATTCGTGCTCTGCAGGCCATCATCGCCGATCACCAGGGGCGGTCCGAAGAGGCGGAGAAGGAACTGAAGCTGGCCATCGAGGAGTGCGAGGACACGCTGAAGGCCGAGATGCAGCTTGTTGAGCTCTATCGTCGATCCGGCCGCATGGCCGAGGCTATCGCTCTATGCCAGGCGGCTTGCGAACGGTATCCGGAGGTTGCAGAGCCCTGGCTTTCCTTATCGGGCCTTCACGCCGCAGCGGAGGACGACGACGCCGCTCGGGAGTGCCTCAAACAAGGGTTAGAGGCGGTCAGTGATGAGCAGGAGAAACACACGCTATCGATCAGGCGTGCCCTGTTCGAACTGATTTATGGGGATCGAACGGACGGGACCGGGATACAGCTCCTGCGGGAATTGGCGGCGCAGGATGAAGGAGAGATCGAGGCACGCTTGTGGCTCCTGCGTACCCGGGAAATCCGGGAGGACCCAAACGCGGCACAGAAGCTGGTCGCTGAACTGAAGCAGGCCGAGGGGGAAAGCGGGGTCTGGTGGCGGTTTCATGAGGCATCGCTGTGGCTTTCGTCCGACGAATGGCGTTCGAAGCAGCGAGACATTGCCGACCGGCTCCAATACGGCATCGATGCAGACCCGCAGTGGTCGGCACCGGTGTTGCTGCTGGCTACCATGTATGAGAGGCTGGGGGATTTCAGTCGTGTTGAAGATATCTACCGACAGGCATTTGCCCGGAATCCCTCGGCGACCGATATCGCCAGCAAACTGCTGGATCTTCTTACGAGTCAGGAACGCTTCCCCGAAGCACAGCATATTCTCCAACAGATTGAGGCAAGTCCGCGGGTCATCAGCGTCTGGAAACTGCAAATGAACTTGCAAACCGGTAACGTGCCCGGGGCCATTGAGGAATTGAGACTTCGGGTCCGCAATGACGACCAGGACGCCGGCTCGTACATACAACTGGGTCGTTTGATCTACCAGCAGACCAGGGACGCCGAGCAGGCGTTCGCGGAGCTCAAGAAAGCGGAAGACATCGCGCCGGCTTCTCGGACGCTGGCCGCGGTGAAGGCCTCAATCTATCGTTCGGAAGGGCAGACGCAGGAATCCCGGCGAGTGCTCGATGAGTATGTCGCGAACCATAACGACTTCAATGCCTATTGGATGCGGGCCGTGTTTTTGGCCGAAGAAGGCGAACTGGAACGGGCGGAGAAGGATTATCGCAAGCTGACAACCTTTACGGAGAACGGCGGCGCCGGCTATGTCCTGCTGGGCAGTTTCTACGCGGGCAAGGACAGACTCGGCGAGGCGGTCGCGACACTGGAAGAAGGCCTGCTTGCTTACCCGGATGACTTGGGACTCAAGCGAAATTTGATGAAGCTCCTCTTCACGCGCGACGACGCGGGGGATCGGGAAAGGGCACTTGAGGTTTTGGCTAGCCTCGAGGGAGAAATGCCGCAGGACGCCGAGTTGATGACCATTCGCGCCTTCCAAATGCTCAGAGAGGCGACACCGCAGGCCCGCCGGACCGCCAGAGCGACCCTCGAAGAAGTCGTGAAGCTCAAACCAAGAATGATGGATGCACATCTTGCCCTGATTGGGATGGCTATGGAGGAGGGGGAGTTTAAGATCGCGAGAGATCAGGCAGTTCGCGCTTTGGCTGCGAATCCCAAGAGTGCAGTCCTGTTGTCAGCCCAGGGCCGGGCTGAACTGGCGCTGAAAAACGTCCCCAGGGCGACGCAGATAGCCCGTCTCGCTCTTGAGAATGATCCAAATAGTATGGAGGCTTTGGGCCTGTTCGCGGACGCGGCGGTTGAGAGTAAGAGTGATCGTCTTTCCAGCGAGGCCAAGACCCTGCTGGAGGCCTATTGCCAAACCGCACAGGGGCGCGATCGGGTGACAGCGCTGCTGACACTTGCCAACCTGCATCGTCTATCTGGCGACATGGAGCAGTCCAAGCAGATCATCGACGAGGCGGAGAAGCTGGCTCCCAATACCCAAGTTATCGTTCACGCCCGGTTTCTGTGGCTGATGGCGCAGGATCGTTTTGCGGATCTTGAGGGTATCAGTTCCGCGTATCTTTCTGCAGAAGAGCAAAATCCGGGAATCGTTCTGAGGGCGGCAGTGACCTTATCAGAAGCCGATTCGGCGAAACTTAAGAAGGAGGCGATAACGCTCTTCGAGCACGCCGTCTCCTTGTCGCCCGGCAATCTCGATGCCAGGTTGCGTCTGGGTATTCTGCTTTATCAGACGGGAAACGTGGAACGTGCCAAGGCAATCTATCAGGAACTGGTGGGGCAGTACCCGGATGAAGTGCGGGTGCTGAACGATTACGCCTGGATCTTGCAAGAGCACGATCGCAACTACGATGAGGCTCTGAAATTGGCTAATAGGGGTTTGGAGCTTGCACCGGACGACGTGCACCTTCTCGATACGAGAGGCGTCATCTTATCGAAGATAGACGGTCGTCTTTCAGAGGCTAAGGCCGACTTTGAAGACCTCCTCCGAGTATCGCCTCCGGATTCACCCCGGCAGGCAAAGGCCCTCCTGCAACTAGGTCGTGTCTGCGTTCGGCTCGGCGACCGCGAAGAAGCGAAACAGCACTTGGAGAAGGCCCTGGAGATCGACCAAAGAACAGATACGTTCACAGCAGAAGAACGGTCAGAAATCGCAGGCGTCGTACAGCAAAGCGGTTACTGACATAGCAGGGCAGTCGGGCAGTTCGTGGGATTCAGTGGGTCACGTGCTTTCAGCCGGGCGACCGGCGCTAACCGCGAACAAGATCGCTCCGGATGCCTGTCTACTCCTTTGAGTAAGAGACATTTGCGGTTACCTGACATCGCACGAGCCTCGGGGCCGCGATCGCTATCGCCGCCGCAAGGATAGATCTGCAGACGCGGCAAGCACACCACACGCTCCCAGCCGGGGCAGTGCATTTGCCTCGACGATGCGATTCATCCCTTGCCTTTTCCCTCACCCCACGACACCCACGCCTGATACAAACCTCCCTCACCTGCGCAGCCACTACCATTCAGTCAATTCAGCGCTTCCCTTACATCGCAGCGACGCTATATTGCCCGTTGGATGGAAGTATTCATCCGGATGTTGACGCCGAACCTTCGGCCCCAGAGCGAGCGGCAGGGGAGCCAAAGCGACTAATAGTAGGATGTCACTTGAGCTTCTTGTGGGCCGCAAACTGATCCGCCGTACGGTGTTCTTCGTGCTGGAGCTTTCTACACGGAAGGTCTTTTTCGGGCCTTCCACAAGCACCTTCGGGCCAGGAGATAGAAACTGCAATCGACGCCGTCTGCCAAAGTGCTATTAAACTGTCCCTCATTTACCAATAATCCTAAGTATGCCGTGCGAATCTCCTTTGAGAGCGCAGGCCACGTTTCGATCAACGCGGACAATTCGGAGTGTTCCTGGATGATCTGTGCCAAAAATGACGCCAAGTCGTTCTCGGAGGTGTTCGTAAGTACTTTATTCCTCCGAGGCTTACCGTTTTCGCCGCTTGGCTTTGTAAACCAGCGGTTGTCGGTTCGAATCCGACCGTTGGCTTTAGCATTCCCGTTGTTGATGGCGCTTGGAGCACGGTGGGCGATTGCATGGCACCGCACCCGCTACCGGGCCGTTCCTCACGCCTCTTCGACAGCCTGTACGGTCACGTGAGTTCCTTCCACGCGGACGACCTTGACTTCCTTGTCCTTGGGCACATATGCGTTTTCGGTGATGCATTCAATGCGTCTTCCGTCGAGTTCGCACATTCCCACCGGGTGCAAGGGCGTCAGGACGCGTCCGGTCCGGCCCACGAGGTTGTCAAACTCGTGCGTCCGCTTGTGTGCCTCCGGTATGGGCATCACACGACGGCCCAACCGCGTTTCCGGGAACAGCTTGTAGACCACGGTCAACAGCACCGGCACATCCAGAACGGCAACCGCCACCCCGATGCAACCCGCAACCATGCTGTGTTTGAAGAAGATTACCACTCCGCCCGCCGCACACACCAGCGCGCAGACGCTCAGAATCCCCCCGCTGGGAACGAACACCTCCGCAACAATGAGCGCCGCACAGGCGACAAAGAGAAACACGGCAAACAACAGCCACCAGAACATAGGCACCTCCTTGTCCAGGCAAACGTCGAAACGCCGCTCCAATACACGCAACGGTCTCCACACGACCGACATAGACGCTGACGACATGATACCACAAACCATCGATAAACGTAATACCGCTTCGCAGCCGGAGAGTGGCGATTTGTCCACAGCCAGCTTTTGGGACCTCTTTGAAGCCTGAAATGGGTCGAAAGACAAAGCGGCTTTGGGCGTGATGGCTCTTGATAGTTCCAGGTGTATTTCGTAGGATTATTGACAATGCACGGAACCCGTGGTGTCGTTTGTAGCCGTGTCGATGGGCAATGCCGGCGCAAGCAAGAGAGATTCGGAATCGATATGATTCAAATCAATTATCCACACTGCCTTTCAGGAAAGGACCAACACGTGGCAAATCAGAAGAACAAACCAGCGAAGGACCGGAGCACGTCTCAGGGTCGAAGAACATTTCTAAAGGCGGCGGCAGCGTCGGTGGCGCTGCCTTACTTGGTCCCGGCGTCCGCGATGGGCAAAGACGGCGCCGCCGCGCCGAGCAATCGTATCGTGATGGCCGGCATCGGCATCGGCAACATGGGCCGGGGCGACCTGGGGTCGTTCCTGGGCCGGGGCGATGTGCAGTACGTGGCCGTGTGCGACGTAAAACGGGACGCTCGGCAAGCGGCGATGAACCGCGTGAACGACAAGTACCAGAACAAGGACTGCAAAGGGTACAACGACTTTCGCGAAATCATGGTTCGCGATGACATCGACGCGGTGCACTGCGCCACGCCGGATCACTGGCATGCGATCATCGTGATCGAGGCCTGCCGCAACGGCAAGGACATTTACTGCCAGAAGCCCGAGACCAAGACACTTCGCGAGGGCAAGCTGATGATCGACGCGGCGCGGCGTTACGGTCGCGTGGTCTCCGGCGGCAGCCAGCGCGTGCTCGGAGACTACCGGAAGGTCGTCGATCCCTGCTGGAATGGAGACATGGGCATCATCAAGTCGATCAACGTGAACGTTGGTCCGTTTCCGATGGACTGCAACAAGCCAGCGCAGCCGATCCCGGACGGCTTCGACTGGGATATGTGGCTCGGCCCCGCCCCCTGGGCGCCGTACCATCCGCACCGCTGCAGCGGCAGCTACAACATCAACGGAACCTGCTGGCGGTCGTTCAAGGATTACTCCGGCGGCGGCATGACCGACTGGGGCGCCCACCATTTCGGCGGCGCGACCTTCGCCATTGACGTCCGGGAGCTGGAGCCCGAGGAAGTCATCTTCCACAACGAGAACGGCAAGAAGTTCGCGACCTGCCGCTTTCCGAACGGCAAGCTTCTCCATCACAACTATCCCGGTCGGGGCAACCTGCAGGTGGAAGGCACGAACGAAAAGGGCCCCTCGAAGCCCGTTCCCAGTTACTCCGGCACCGGCGGCATCTACGGCGACTTCATCGACTGCGTCAAGACGCGCCGGAGGCCCTTCCGTGACATCGAATTTGCGGTCCACACCGCAAACGTGTGCCACCTGTTCCTCGTTGCCTACGAACTGGAGCGGTCACTGAAATGGGACACGGTCAAACAGCAGTTCATTGACGACGACGAAGCCAATCGCCTTGTCGACGTGGCACGAAGAGAACCCTGGGTGATTTAAGAACGCGAACGTTACGACAAGGAGACTTGATTATGACGAATAAAGAGACTGCAAAAATGACACTGGCGGCCGGTGCGGCCACTATCGCCGCTGCCCAGACGAGTTCGGCCGCGGTAGAGACGGCATTGAAAACACTCAAGACCTATGACTGGGGCGCAGACCCCGCGATCTTGAAGCCGATCGACGAGGCGATCGTCGCCACGCACGATAATCCTGCCGCACGCCAGGCGCTGGAAAAGGGCTTGGTGGACGCACTGGCCGGCGGCATCTCGCGATCTGCACAGGATTACGTGTGTCGCAGGCTGAGGGTCGTGGGCACGGCTCGGTCCGTCGAGGCCCTCGCCGCTCTTCTGCCTGCCGAGGAGACCTCGCACATCGCCCGTTACGCCCTGGAACGCATTCCGGACGAGAAGGCGGTTGCGGCGATGCGGGACGCGCTGCCGAAGGTCAACAACAAGCTCAAACCGGGCTTGATCGGTTCGCTGGGCAAACGTCGCGACAAGAAGAGCGTGAAGGCCATCGCGAAGCTTCTCGGCGACTCCAATCTCCAGGTCGCCCAGGCCGCGGCCGAGGCGCTGGGACTGATCGGCACGCCGCCGGCGGCCCGGGAGTTGAGCGCGTTCGTCAAGAAAGCGCCTGCCACGATGAAGCTGTGCGCAGCCGACGCCTGCCTGATCTGCGCCCAGCAGTTGCTGGCCGACGGGGAGAAGTCCGCGGCAATGGCTCTGTACAAGGGGCTCAAGGGCGATGACCAGCCCGCGCACGTCAAGACTGCCGCCATGAGAGGTATGCTGACGGCTTCGACGAAAAAGTAACGCTGCAGGATGCACTCATCGTCGCGCGGGTCGGAAGATGTCACGTGTGCGACGAAATGGACTCCGCAAGTTCTGAAAACAAGAGGGCTGGCAGCCTCAAAGGCTGCCAGCCCTTTGTACAGCGATACAGCGGCGTCGTTCAACGATCCGCAGTCATTGCGGCAAACACTCTACACGTTTCTGGCGTCGGGCACCTGGAATCCGGGTCGATTGGCGTTCTTCAACAACTCGTTGGCCTCGACGGAGAATTGCCCCGTGTGGGTTTCGGTTTCAGGATTGAAGGTCAGCCACGGACCGACAACGTAGTTCGTTCCGTCTGCGGGGAGGCCGACACCGTCCTTCATGATCGTGTGAAGTTTCATGAAGTGCTCGTAGGCGTCGGTGTTGTCGCCGAAACGTTTCGCCGCTTCGTTGAAGGGGACGTTCTCGCCCAGGCGATAGGAGTTGTTCATGAGGTGGCCGAGGACGCAGCCGCGATGGGCGTCGACCGCGTTGCCGTTGGCCATACTCGGATCGCCGGCGCGACAGGCGGCAATGAAGCTTCCCCAGTTGCCGCCGGGGGTGACGTCGCCGGGCGGGATGTCAATGTCTTCGCCTTTGTCACTTCCGGCCGGGTAGTATTTTCCGCGGACGATCTTGCCGCCGTCCTCGAAGTAGTACTCGTTCTCGACCTGGCGCTGATACCCCTCGTAGTTGACGTTGCGGACGTTGAAGAAGACCCACTGTCCGTTGGGATATTCGGCGATGCCGAACATGGTGTTGGGCGTTTCGCCCTGGTCTTTCCACTGGAAGCGTCCGCCGAGCGCCATGGCGCGGATCGGATGGGTCAGGCCCTTGTCGAGCGCCCAGTAGGCCATGTCGAGCTGGTGGGTGCCCTGGTTGTTCATGTCGCCGTTGCCGGTCTCCCAGAACCAGTGCCAGTCGTAGTGAACGTAGTTGGCGTGGTACTGATCGATGATGGCGGGGCCGCGCCACAAGCTCCAGTCGAGATTGGCCGGCGGCGCCGAAGGAACCTCGAAACCGATGCCGCTGCGCGGCTTGCAGCAGTAGCCGTAGGAGATCTTCATCTTACCGAACTTGCCGGACCGGATGAGGTCGTGCAGGCCGGCGTTACGGGCATCGCTGCGTCTTTGCGTGCCGTGTTGAACGACCACGCCGTATTTCTTCTGGGCCTCGACGGCGACGCGGCCTTCCACGATGTCATGGCTCATGGGCTTTTCCACGTAGACGTGCTTGCCGGCCTGGGCGGCCCAGATGGTCATGAGCGAGTGCCAGTGATTCGGCGTGGCGATGGAAATGGCGTCCAGATTCTTGTCTTCGAGCGCTTTGCGAACGTCGGCGACGCCCTTGCAGGCGAACTTGCCCTCGGTCTTTCTCTTGACGTAATCCATCTTCCCCGCCAGGACCCTCTCGTCGGGATCGATAAGGTAGGCGATTTCCACGTTGTCCTGGCCGAGCCAGCCATTGATGTGACTGCCGCCGCGGCCGTTCAGGCCGGCCACCGCGATGCGCAGGCGGTTGTTGGCGCCAAGAACCCAGGCGGTGGAGCGGGTGCCACAGATGGTAAATGCCGCTCCGGCGGCCAGTGAGCTCTTCAGAAACGTGCGTCTCGTTGTCTTTGACATGTCGGAAGCTCCCATGAAAGTAAGGGTTAAACGGTTGGCTTATTGTGCGTATTTCCGGAATTCGTCGTCGAGCTGTTGTTTCGTTCGGGGGCCGTCATAGATGATGACACGGAACTTGAAGGGTGCCGTTTCACCTTTCTTGAGGGTGAGGTTGAAGGGCTTGGGGTTTTCGACTTTGCGTGACCTCTGGAAGGCGTACTGGCCGAGCGGGTTGGCCGAGAAGGCGCCGTAACCTCGGGCGTGCCAGTACGTCGGATAGTTGGTGCTGGTCGGGTGGTTCAGGATGGCGATGCCGACGGTCTTGCCGTCCTTCTTGCCCTGGATGCGGACCCATTCGGCGCGTTTGCCCCAGACACCTTGCTCCTTCTCGTCCCCGCGGCAGCTCAGGTAGGCGCCGGTTCCGAGCTGGTAGCGCGAATCCGTGTTTTCGGTGAGCCATTGCGCCAGGCGGATGGCAAACATCCCTTCCTTGGTGTCACCGAATTCCACCTTGTCGGCGACGGCCTCCAGTTCGATATCGATGTCGATGATGTGCTGATCGCGGCCGGGGAGGAAGCTCGTCAGCCGCCTCTCGGTCAGCAGGGCGTCGTTGTCTTTGCCGATCCAGTTCATAACGGTCGCCAGGGCCGGGTTCCCCTCGGCGTCGGTCGTGACTTCGGCCCGGACGTGCTTGATGGCGGGCAGCGGCTGCTTGCTGTTGTTCCAGAAATTGCTCCCGTTGATCTGGTCGTAGGTAAAATACAGACCGATGTGGTGGGGGTGGTCCTGTTTTTCGCCTTCGACGTTCTCGAAGGGCCAGCCGCGCGTGACGGTAATGCCCGACGGCGTACGCAGCGGAAAGAGGACGGGTTTGGTGAGCAGAACGCCTTTCGCAGCCATGGGCTCGGCCGGATCGATTCGGTGAATGTAACGGGTGAGGACCTTACCGTCGACGAGGACGTCAATACCGCCCTTGGTCGGGCTGAACGCGACCAGGGGTTTGGCCGAGGCGCTTGCTGTCAGGACCAGTGTCGAAATGATGAGGACGTGCGGGAGTGCTCTGGACTTCATAACGATCGTCTCCAGCCTTTGTACTGTGTCTTTCCATCTATCGTAGCGTGTCAATTCGGCACAATTATAGTCGCCGGCGCGAGCGTCTTACAAGTGATTTTCCAGCGTTGTCCGTGGGTTCGCTCGAGTCTATAGGTTCCTGGTTGCTCGCCGCTTCGTCCCGTTCGTTCCGGCTTCCCCGGAGAATTTGCCGCCGGAGGGATTGTACAAGTGGTATCCGCGGTGGCTGGCAATCTGGTATAGTATTGCGTGGTGACAGTTGCGGTCAATGGCCTTGGGCTGCCGCGTCCGCGTTCGACGCTGATGAGAAGGAGCCAGGATGATCCGTCGCGCTTGCATCTTCGGGATGTTCCTTACAGCCATCATTCTGTCGAGATCCGTTGCCCGTGCGAGGGAGATCCGCGTTGCGGATTCTGACGGGCTGGTGCTTGCGGCCCGGGAGGCCGGGCCCGGGATGACCATTCTTCTCGAACCGGGGGAATACGCGGGGGGCCTCTACCTACGCGACCTGGCCGGCACGGAAGAGAACCCGATCGTGATCGCGGGGGCCGACCCGAACGATCCGCCTGTCTTTCGGGGCGGCGGGCAGGCGCTTCACCTGGCGGATTGCCGCTATCTGGCCCTTAAAAATCTCCGGGCCGAAGGGTTTCCTGCCAACGGGATCAACGTGGATGACGGCGGCTCGTACGAAACGCCGGCGCACGGGATCGTTCTCGAAGACGTCACGATTCTCGGAACCGGTCCGGAAGGCAACCATGATGCGCTCAAGATGTCTGGCGTCGACCGGTTCGTGGTGCGGCGGTGCCGCTTCGAAGGATGGGGCGGCTCGGGCATCGACATGGTCGGCTGCCACGATGGCGTCATCGAAGATTGCACCTTTGTCGGACGAGAGGGGTTCTCCCAATCAAACGGCGTGCAACTCAAGGGCGGTACGGCGAACGTTCTCGTACATCGCTGCCTGTTCCGGGACGCCGGGCACCGGTCGATCAATCTTGGCGGCAGCACGGGGCTGCAGTTCTTTCGCCTCGGTGTGGGCGATTACGAAGCGAAGGATATTACCATTGCGGGCAATCGGTTCACGGGCAGTTCCGCCGCCGTGGCGTGGGTGACGGCCGATGGAGGGCACGTCCATCATAATACGATCGTGTTGCCCGAGAAATGGATCCTGCGCATCTTGCAGGAAACCGCGGACCCGCGGTTTCATCCAAGCCACGGGGGCGTATTCGAGCACAACCTTGTCGTCTACGACTCCCGGGTACAGGTCTTCGTGAACGTCGGCCCGCGCACGGCCCCGGAGACTTTCACGTTCCGTCACAACGTATGGCTCGATGCCGATGGCTGCCGCCGGCCTTCACTGCCGGTAGTCGAGCAGGACGGCGTCTACTTGTGCGACGTTGGGGCGGAGGCATACAAACCATCACAAAACCCTGAGTTTCTAACTGAACTTTTGCAAAATGGAGATTAGGCTTACTTTAGGGAGGAAAAATC
>CAYPZL010000034.1:0-36695 GCA_964415045.1 uncultured Pirellulales bacterium
GGGCAAACAGGCCGAATCCCTTGAATTGGCACACCATTTTACGCGAGCACCCCCTCCCGAGAACGTAAGTGCTTCTGATATAAGACGTTGCCTGGCGCGCTCGGCAAGTTGCGCCCAAATGAAATACCTTCTGAAGAAAAACAAACGAAAGGCCATGCCCGGCAATAGTGAGAAACCGTTTAGGAGCAGCACATCTCATTAAATTGCCCTGCGCTGCCGCTCTGGCAATTCGTCGTTTTGAATGGAAGGCCCCGCTGTCAAATCCGGTCAAGGCGCCCGAATCCAGGACTGAAAAGGAATCCGCTCAAGGTGAATGAGCAAAGCGCATCTATTCTGGAAGACTCGCTGCCAGTCATGACGGCAACATGCACGACGACGCTTGGGGAGCGTTGGCATTAGTATGGGGAGCAGTCGCTCAGGTAATTGCAGTTCCCGCTGGAACATTGGACGCGAATTCGTCCGTACAATCTCACCTTATGGAGGACTCGTATGAAACCTATTCGCTCAGCGTCACTCCTCGTTATGTTGCTTGCATGGCTGAATGCGCTTCCGGCAGCGGAGTCTCACTCAGCTTTGGCGAATCCGCAGCGGATGCCGGCGTTCTCCTGGGACCGCGTGCCCTTGTATGTGCATATTCGAAAGGACACCGCGTTCACCGATGAAGAGATTCGATACCTTGCGACCTTTCCGCTGATTACGTTTGAGAAGGCAACGGGGCATACGGATTTCGGCTCCGTCGAGGCCGGAACGCTGAAGGCCGCTCGGGCCGTCAAGGCGGTCAATCCGGCAACAAAGATACTCTATTACCGGAACGTGATCGTCCACTACGGCGGCTACGCCGCCAATGAGTCGTTGAAAGACATTCCCGGCGCCTTTTTGGTTGGACGCGATGGCAACGACGAACTCATCCGCAATCGTCTCCAGGCCTACGATCTTTCCAACAAGGCGCTGCGCGACTGGTGGGTCGACGCTGCGAAGAAGGTCTGCACCGATCCGGCCATTGACGGGATCTTCCTGGACGGTGTGGTCAAGGTTCTGGAGCCGGCCTTCCTGAGAGGCGCCATTGGCGAGGAGAAGAAAGCCGCCGAGTTGGCCGGATATGTGAGACTGGTCGAAGAGACGCGAAAGATGCTCGGGCCGCAGAAGCTCATGCTGGCCAATATACTGAGAGCGCGTTTCTCAGATTCAGGTCTCAGTTATATCAAGGCCTTGGACGGCTCCTATATCGAGGGTTTTGAGGGTGCCGTGGGAATGTCTAGGAAAGACTACGTGGCCCAGGGAATCAGGGACTTTCAGAAAGCCGCTCGGCAGGGGTTCATTGTCGCCTACACCTGTAGATTGGGCCGAAACCTGCAGGATGCGGATGAAGCCCCGAACTCTGCCGCCGGCAATAACAACCGCGCAAGGCGGGGCGGTGACGCTCAGAGCCGTTTCGACTACCAGCTGGCGATTTTTCTAATCTGCGCCGAGAAGTACAGCTACTTTGATTTGAAAGACGGCTATGACGCGAAAAGAAGCAAAACCTGGCTGACGCGCCGGGCGGACTATGACCGCCCGTTGGGCCCGCCAAAGGGACCGGCGGTTCGTGACGGCTACACTTACACCCGGGAATTCGCCCATGCATCAGTCCAACTCGATATCGAAAACGAAACGGCGAACATCGTCTGGAAACAGCAGGAACAGGAATAGACCCATAAGCGGTTCCAGACTGTAAACCGTCCGGAGTGAATCACATGAGGAAGTTGACAATAGGGTAAGAATTCACCGACATGCAAAAAAAATGGGCAAAATCTCATTAAAAGACTTGCGCCATCCTGAATAAGCGGGTATAGAATCGTGGATGGGACATCAGGACACATTATCGTCCGGCCTGAATGCAATTATCGAGGCCCTATTGAATGGGACGTGCACGAAAGAGCAATCGCTGCAACTGGCCCAACTCGGCCCCGAGGCCGTTCAACTGGCGGTCTTGGCGGCTACCGATGCAATTGCTCAACTCAAAGGCCAAGCACCCCATCCGTCCACACCGTCGGGACAAAGGCCGGTTTATGCCAAACCCAACAAGAAGAGACGCAGGAACAGACGAGGGGCCAAGCCCGGACATCCAGCGACTCGGCGTAAGACGCCGGAACGTATCGATCGTCAAGAAGAGCATCGCTCCGACGTCTGTCCCGACTGCGGCGGTCCGCTGCAACGCTGCAACCGGTCGCGAAAGCGGATCCTCGAGGACATCCCCAAGGATATCGAGACCGAAATCACCGAACACACGATCCATCGAGATTGTTGTCCGCACTGTAAGAAGCACGTCGAGCTCGTGGTCCCGGACGCCTTGCCCAAGGCCCGCCTGGGACACCGCTTGGTCTGTTTTACCGCCTGGCTCCATTACGGCCTGCTATAGATCAAAAAGGTAAGAGTTGCGCAGAAACCGGTAGTCTCGCTGTCACCGAGGCAGGTGAGGGATCTGCTCCTCGCCAGCAAACGCTATCTGACCGTGCGTTTGCGCGTGCTGCTGGCGGTAACAACAGGGCTGCGTCGGGGGGATATCGAAGCCATCCGGATTGGTGACATTCACTTTGATCGGAACGCGATTACGACGCGGAACCGCAAAGCGGGGAAGGCAATGCCGGAACGGCCGGTTCCGGGGCAAGTCATGACGGAACTGGCCAACTACGTTGGGACTCTTCCGGATGCACAAGTGCGGCTGTTCACGGATCGATTCACTTCCAAGAAATGGAACAGGGGGCGAGAGACATTTTGCAAAAGTTCTCATCTTAAGTTTCATGATTTGCGGAAGACATTCGCTTCACTACCGGCGCAAAGGGGTGTGTCTACGGCGGTGACTCAGCGGTTGCTGGAGCACTCCAGTCCGCAACTTACGAACGATGTGTACATCAATGTTGATCCGGCGTTGCGTGATGCAGTCAATTTGCTGCCTGTGGCGGAATGGTTGTGACTCCGCCGAGTCGAGTTGCGATGGGCAAGCGGGGCCATCTGGCTTGTTCTAAGGCTGCCGAATGTTTTCATTCGCGGCGTTCGCAACGATTCGCTCAGTTCGCTCCCGGTGACGAGTTGCCGATAGTAACCCGCTTGGCCGTGAGTTTCTCGGTGACCACCAGTGTGGTCGAGGTACAACTCTGGTCTGTGCCGTCAGGTCTATTCCTGGGTTAGCAGACAGCAAGGGGGTTCTTTGACTGGTTCACTTTGCGTGTCCCGTGAATCCTAATCCCCCCGGACGCACGCGGACGGAAGCCATCGCCGTCTGCTTCTCTGGAGTTTCGTGACGCAAGAAATGCTTGCAGTTTTTCCTGACCATGGTTATGCTGGTTTCGTAGGCGTACGCAACTGACTCGCAGGGCGGTCTGTAGGGACGTTCGAAATATCCCTGCTGTCAGTCGAAGTGTACTACGGTGCGAAGACCTCATGTCTTCGCGGAACCTGTTCTTTTTGTTCGTGGTATCGGGAGAGAAGCTGATGGACGACGCCAACGAAGCCCCCCAGGAATTCACAGAACACGAGCCCCCGGAGAAGACGATTGAGGAGCAGGGACGCGATCAGACGGGCCAGAAACGAATTCGCGTCCGTATCGATGAGAGGAATCTCCAAACCAGTTACGTAAGCGGCTTCCGCCCCACGATGACGGCTGAGGAAGTCATCTTGGACTTTGGGTTGAACATGGTGCGGCCGACCGGTAAGAAGGAGGATCCCTTCGAACTTCTTTTTCAGGCCAACAACCGCCTTATCATGAGCTATTACTCGGCCAAGCGGTTGGCCATCGCTCTCGGTCAAGTGGTGCGAAAGTTTGAACAACAATTCGGCGAGGTTGAGTTGAGCGCCGCCAAGCGACGGAAGGACCAGCTGTTGTAGGAGGCAAGCAGGATGAGACCTCCAGAGCAGCCCCGTTCGACCGAAGGAGCCGATCTGCCGACCGGCGAAACACGGGCTGCGACATTCGGGGAAGGCGACGGTTCTCTGGGGCAGTTTCTGGCCAACCTGCTCGCGGCCGAGTGTCTCTTGGGCCCGGCGGAGGCGGCTGTCGTATTGAAGCAGAACGGCGAATCCGGCATCGCTCTGCTCGCCGCTCGGCCCCATCTCGCCGGCGACGATACGCTACCTCCCTGGGTCCAGAAGGCGGGCCAGCTTGCGCGCAACGGCTGGGCGCAGGATCAGACTCTCGTAGAGGCTTGGCTGGAACCGAGTGACCTTTACGGCCAGCCGACCCGGTCTCATATTCTACTGGTGCCGCTGAAGCTGACGGAGATGCCGTCTCTGGCGGCGGCGTTCCTGTTGCGGGCCAGAGGCCCAGACGGGCTGCAGGCAATCCGCGAACGCATTGAGCTGAGCATTTCCGTCCTGAATCTTTCCGAATCGCGCCAGACCCTCCGCAAAAAAGAGCTAGATCTTCAGCAACTGCGAAAATCGCTGGAGGTGCTCTCGCAGGTCAACCGCCACCCACGATTTGGCAGCGCGGCGATGGCATTGTGCAACGAAACCGCTGCACAATGGCAGGCTGAACGTGTAAGCCTTGGCTTTCTGAAAGGCCGTTATGTGCGAGTCAAGGCAATCAGTCACACGGAAGATTTCAGCCGGAAGATGCAGATCGTTCAGGATATTGAGTCTGCCATGGAGGAATGCCTCGACCAGGACTGCGAAGTGATTTGTCCGGCCAGCCCGGATGCTACCTATGTCAGCCGGGCCACTGCCGAGTTGTCCCGGCGACATGGGCCGCTGGCTCTGGTGAGTTTGCCTATCCGGCAAGACGGAGAGGCGCGGGCTGTGCTGACACTTGAGCGACCCGTCGACCGTCCCTTTTCGGTCGAAGACATCGAGGCACTTCGTTTAAGTCTCGAATTGTGTACGCCGCGTCTCCTGGCGTTGCGCGAAAGCGACCGCTGGGTGGGTGCCAAGTTCGCTGGTTGCGTTCGTCGCGTTCTCGCAGCGTTGGTCGGCCCAACCCATACCTGGGCTAAGATCGCGGCGATCGCGATCCTCGGCGTCGTTCTCTTTCTGGTCTTTGCGAAAGGGAATTATCGCGTTGAAGCATCGTTCTTGTTGGAGGGAACCGAGAGACAGATTGTGCCCGCGCCATTTGACGGGTATATCAAGGCAGTTGAGGTGGAAGTCGGGGATACCATAACGGCAGGTGAGACTTCGCTGGCCCAGTTGGATACCGTCGAATTGCGTCTCAGGCTGGCGGAAGCGAAATCTGAGAAGGCCGGATATCTGAAGCAGATGGCGGCGGCCATGCGCGACGGCGAAACGTCCCAGGCGCAAATCGCCCAGGCCAACGCCGATAAGGTGCAGGCCCAAATCGACCTACTCGATCATATGATCGAACAGGCCCGGATCATATCGCCTTTGAGCGGGACCCTTGTAGAAGGCGATCTGAAACGTCGCATCGGTGCGCCGGTGAAGACGGGTGACGTGCTTTTTGAAGTCACGCCGTTGGATTCCTTGCGGGCGACGCTCCATGTGGCGGAAGATCAGGTTGTCGATGTGAAAGTAGGTCAGGAAGGTCGTCTGGCAACGGCCTCATACCCTGCGGAGCGAATTCGGTTTGAAGTCGAACGTATTAATCCCATGGCCGAGGTAGTCAAGCAGAAGAACGTCTTCAAGGTCCGTGTGCGCCTCTTGGATGTGCATCCATGGATGCGGCCTGGCATGGAGGGGGTGGCGAAAATAGACATTGACAAACGGCCGTATGCTTGGATCTGGACGCGCAAGATTGTCAACTGGGTTCGCATGAAGCTGTGGTGGTAGGGGGGCGGGGGAGATGGCGATTGATCGGCCGACTTTTCATGAAGCGTGGTATCGCGTCGCCGAGTTGCGTCCCCGGCTCTTGTCCGGAGTCCGGGTTTACCGCCAGTATTTCCGCGGACAACTCTGGTACGTTCTGGAGAACCCCACCAACGGCCAGTACTCTCGGGTGAGCGAGGAAGCATATCGTTTCATCGGACTACTGGACGGTCGACGCACGGTTGCCGAAACCTGGGGCATCTGCAATGAACAGCTTGGGGACGGGGCTCCGACCCAGGGTGAGGTCATCCGGCTGCTGGGGCAACTCCACGGCATGAACATTCTCTATGTGGAGTTGCCGGTGGATAGCGAAGCCCTTTTCGAGCGGTATCGCAAGAGGGTACGTCGCGAAGTGCAAGGGTATCTGACGAATCTGCTATTTGTGCGCATTCCCCTGCTGGACCCAAATCGCTTTCTGGACCGCTGGGTTAGTGTTTTTGGCTGGATTTTCAGTGTCGTGGGATTGGCCTTGTGGGTGGCTTTGCTCGGGACCGGACTGTACTTTGTCGTCGGGAATATCGGCGTGCTTCTCGACCGTAGTGCGGATGTCCTCGATCCGGACAATGCCGTCTTCCTCTACCTGAGCTTCGTACTGATCAAGGTTTTCCACGAGTTCAACCATGCCTTTGCATGCAAGAAGTTCGGCCGTCTCAATGGCAACGGGGGAGAGGTCCACAAGATGGGCGTGATGTTCCTGGTGTTCTTTCCTTTGCCGTACGTGGACGCCTCGACCGCCTGGGCCTTCCAGAATAAATGGCACAGGGCTATTGTGGGCATGGCGGGTGTCATGGCAGAGCTTGCCGCCGCTGCCATTGCCGCGATTGTCTGGGCGAACACGTCGACGGGAACACCGCATATCATCGCGTATAACGTCATTTTTGTGGCGAGCGTCTCGACCCTGCTGTTCAACGGGAATCCACTCTTGCGGTTTGATGCGTACTACGTACTCACCGACATCATCGAAATACCCAATCTGGGGCAAAGATCGCGGCAATACCTTTACTATCTTGTCAAACGCTATGTGTGGGGCCTGAAGCGATCGTGGAACCCTGCGTACACCTCAGGCGAGCGTATATGGTTTGTCTTCTACGGCATTGCTTCTGTCTCCTATCGCATCTTCATCTCGATACGAATTTTGCTGTTCTTGAACAATAGGCTCCCGGAGACGCTCTTTATCCTCGTTCCCCTCCTGGCATTTTCCGCCATTGTGGCCTGGGTTCTCGTCCCAATAGGCAAGTTCTTGCGTTACCTCGCAACCGACGCTGAGTTGACGCGACATCGTTTTCGGGCGGTTGCCTCCACGGTCGGCATTGTTCTGGGACTCTCATGCTTGCTGGGCATCGTGAGGTGGCCGGATTATTGCCGGGTCGAGGGCGTGGTGGAACCGTCTCAATTGTCGAAAGTCCATGCGGAAGCAGACGGATTCATCAGTGCATTCCTGCCGTCTCAAACACAAGTAGCGCCCGAAGGGCCGCCTTTGATCGAAGCGCATAATTTTCAGTTGGAAGCTGAAAGCAGAAGCTTGGACGCGCAGCGACGCGCGCTTGAAATTCGCCGGCGTCAGGCGCTTGTCACGGAGGTGGCAGCAGCCCAGATTCTCGATGAACAGTTGACGGCACTGGCGGAAAAGATCCGCAGAGTCAAAGAACAGCTTTCGTCGCTCCATCTGGCCGCTCCCGCCTCCGGAATGTGGGTTTCCGCCGAGATTGAGGATTCCAAGGGCAGATACGTTCGTCGTGGGGAAGAACTTGGCTCTGTCGCCGATTTCAACGATCTATTGATTCGGGCCACCGCCGGCCAGAACCTGGCGGCGATCGTCATTGAGCAGGCAAGCCGAGAGGTGGAGATCCGGGCCGCCGGTCGTCCCGATCCAACTATCGAAGGAACGATCGAGAAGATCTTTCCGGCGGGACAAGAAGAATTGCCCTCGGAAGCGCTCGGGTACGTCGGAGGGGGATCGATGCCGGTTGACGTACGAGATCCTCGAGGCATGAAGACCGCCGAGAAGTTCTTCGAGATTCGAATTCGACCGCGCTTGGGCGATGCCACCGAATGGTTTACGGGGCAGCGGGTCGTTGTCAGGATTCGCCTGCGATCGAAGCCTTTGGCAGCCCAATTATGGCACTATGGCAGGCAGCTCTTCCAAAGGAGGTTCCACATCTGAGATGTCGGTGGTCCCGAGCACGACGTGGCGTATGCTTGACGAGCAAGCGATCGGCAAACCCTTGCCCCGGGGACTCGATGCTCTCTGGGACGCCGGAGTTGGTTTGGTCGGTCGGTGCGTGCGCCGCAGACATCGTTGCTTGAAGCGGGCCGAGAATGTGCTGGCTTTGGAGGCGTTCTTCTCGGAGCTCAGTGACAAGAAGCTACGCGAGGTTGCCGAGCAACTCCGAGAGAGTTTTCGGCGATATCGAGATACAAAGGACGATTTGAACAGAGCCTTTGCCCTGGTCCGAGAGGTGGCAAAGCGCCAGGTCGGGGAGACTCCGTTTCCGGTACAAATCGCCGGGGCGTTTGCCTTGGATGCTGGGTCCGTTGTGGAAATGGCGACGGGCGAGGGCAAGACGCTGACGGCGACAATGCCCGCCACGATTGCCGGTTGGCGTGGCCGCGGTTGTCATATCATCACAGTGAACGACTATTTGGCCAAGCGCGACGCGGAGTGGATGGGGCGTGTTTATCAATTCTGTGGCTTGCGTGTAGCCCATGTGGAACAAGGCATGACGCCGGCCGATCGCCGGGCTGCATACTCAGCCGACATTACTTACTGTACGAACAAAGAAGTGACGGCAGATTTTCTGCGTGACCGATTGGCTCTCGGGCGGTGCAGGGGATTGACGGCGGCCTTGCTTGCGGCAAGGGGCGAGGCGCCTGGTTCGCCAATCCACCGACTCGTCCAACGAGGTCTCAGCTACGCGATTGTCGATGAGGCGGACTCCATTCTCATTGATGAAGCCGTAACGCCGCTCATCATCTCCGGACCGGCCCCGAATGCAGAACAGATTGAGGCTTTCCGATGTGCGGCTGGCATCGCCAGCCAATTAAACGCGCCGATCGACTACCAGCTAGACCCTCGCTACCGAGAAGTGGAGTTCACCGAAACCGGCAGACGACGACTGCGGGAATTGAGCGGGGGGATGGGAAGTGTTTGGAAAGGCGCCAGACGCTCGGAAGAGTTGGCCGTGAAAGCTTTAACCGCCAAGGAGTTTTATCTGCGCGACCATCAGTATGTCGTTGAGGACGGCAAAGTTGTCATTGTTGACGAGTTCACAGGTCGCCTGATGCCCGATCGGCAGTGGCGCGATGGCCTGCACCAAGCTGTCGAGGCGAAGGAGCAAATCGAGGTCACTCCCCCGAAGGAAACATACGCCCGCGTGAGTTTTCAGCGATTCTTTCGCATGTACCACAAACTGGCTGGCATGACAGGCACGGCCCGGGAAGCCGCCGCAGAATTCTGGCAACTCTATCATTTGCCGGTTGTGGTCATCCCCACAAACCGTCCGTGCCGAAGGAGGTATTTCCCGGATTTGGTGTTTGTAAAGGCCTCTGACAAATGGGCAAACATTGTTGCAGAAATCGTACGCGTGCATGCGACGGGTCGCCCGATTCTTCTCGGAACACGCAGTGTCAAGGCCAGCGAGTATCTCAGCCGGCTCCTGCAGGCTGAGAAGCTCGCCCATCAAGTTCTCAACGCCGTCCGTCATCGTGAGGAAGCCCAGATTGTAGCGGGGGCGGGCCAGGCAGGAAGGATCACCGTGGCAACGAACATGGCCGGACGCGGCACGGACATCAAGCTCGGGCGTAATGTTGCGGAGATGGGAGGACTCCATGTGATCGCCACGGAACGCAATGAGTCGGGGCGAATCGACAGGCAGCTTTTTGGCCGCTGCGCTCGCCAGGGGGACCCCGGCAGTGCGCAAGCTATTGTGTCGTTAGAGGATGAGTTTGTCGCGCGTTATTCCAGGAGCCTGGTACGTTGCGTGCGCGCAAGACATGCGCGCGACCACGGCAACATCGCGAATTCCTTGACACGTGCAGCGTTTCGTCTAAGTCAATTCAGGGCCGAACGATTGGCTCTGCATCGTCGCAAAGCGGTCATGAAATCGGACAATTGGCTTGATGAAAATCTCAGTTTTGCTGGGCGGGAATAGGACCCGGTCCCAAACCTGATTGGAACGGCCAACTCTGCCTTTGCGAGGAGTGAGGGGGGGACTCTTGCTCGGCCTTGGGGACTGCGGTGGCGGTTCTCACCCTCTCCAATGCCTGTTCTACACGATGCAGTTGTAGAACAGTCCCGCAGGCCTGGGCCAACTCGGCCAGGGCGATGTTGAACTCGGTAACAGCCCGAATTTCGGCCCGGCGGGCTTCCGCGAGATCTTGTTGAGCCTGCAGGGTGACGAGCAAGAACTCGGGCGTCAACTGCTGTCGAACCTCTGCCGTGTCCTTCAACGCTTGCAGGTGGATGCGGGCCGCTTCCGAGGCCAGCTTCTGCACCTGGATTTCTGTGTAACTTGCTTCCGCCTTGCGTACCTTCTCTTTGACCTCGACGGCCACCTGATCCGAGATTGCGTGCAAAGTAGAGATGGCCTTACGGCGCTCCAGCCTTCGTTTGCTGCGTTCAGCAAATCGCTGCCGGTTACCGAGTGGATATTCAAGGACCAGACCTACGCCGTAACTGATGTATCCGTCGTGCTCGAGGCTGTCGTGGGCCCGGAAGCGGTCCTCCCCGATGCCCGTGCCGCGCGCGGAGGCCACCAGGTCCAGCCGGGGCATGTACTGGTTCTGTGCGACTTCAATGTTGATCTCGGCTATCTCCAACGAGGTTCGCGCCTGCTGGATCCGGGGATTATTGCGTAACGCTTTTGCCAGGAGCTTTTGCTGGTCAAAAGCCTCTTTTTCCACATATGGGGTGGTGACCGGCAGAATCTCAGTATCCGTCAAAAGGTTGGCTTCCGGGGCAGCCATGAGGGCCAGCAGAGCGTCCTGAGCGTCAATAACTCTCTTTTGGGCCCGCACCAAGAATGCTTCACGCGATCGAGCAGACGCCTCGGCCTGCTTGATTTGGACCGCCGTCGCGTCAATGCCTTTGCGGCCCTGTACCTTTCTCAGGGTCTCGGCCGTTTGATCCAGCAGGGCCCTCTGGATGTCAAGGTCTTGACGGGCTTGCACGAGAAGCCAGTACGCCGAGATGACCTGGGTCGAGACGTCCTCGGCTCTTTGACGGAACCCCCACAATGCGATAGTGTGATTGAGCTTGGCTACATTCACTCCCGCGAGGTTCACCTTCTCCCCGGCGTCACGCCAGAGCGGTTGCCTGACCTGGAATGCCAGCAAAGGCTCATAGCGAGTCGATAGCGTACGTCCCGCAAGGTCATCCCAACTGCGCGTTAGCGCATACGAAAACGTCCATTCGGCGCCTGTCGTGGCCTTCTGGCGGACCCCTGCTTCGGCCAGGCGGACGTCAGATTCTCCCGGTGTGAAGATGCTGTTCTGAGGGTTGTCTTCCTGCTCGTAGTTCACCTCGCTGAAAGCCGTGGGATCGAAGTCAGCGGCGGCCTTGGTGATCTCTTGCTTGGCGATCGACGGATCGAAACTGACGACTTTGATCTCGGGACTGTTGGCCAGCGCCCGTATTATCGCCTGGTTGATACTCAATTTGCTGATCTTCTTGCCTGTGTTGGGATCCTCTACGATTTCAACCTCGTCGAACGACTTAACCGGCTGTTCGGTGGTTGGCTCGAGTAGGCCCAACGGCTTCGATGCGTCTGTGCCTTCGGTGTCAGCGCGCCGTTGGGGCCCTTCTTCAGCGAGCAACCGCTGATACACCCCGACTGGGCCGGCGTCCTCAACCTCGTCAGATACACAGCCCCCGACGACCAGTGCCCCAACCACTCCCAGCAGAAAGGTCGAGAGAAGCTGGTTCGGTCGCAGCTTCGTCTGTGCGGCCAAAGCCATCCTGCTCAAGGAACTTCTACCATGACACAACAACCTGTCCGCTCGTGCCATTGCTTTCTCCAATCCAGCTTTTACTGTGAGGGGGGGAAACTCACCGTGATATGGTCGCCCGCAGGTCTCCTGGCTTCGTTCGGAACTTCCACACGGACGAGCAAGGTGCCGCTGGCGGCGTCGGCCACCGCAGCTACAGAAATGACCTTTCCAGTGAAGGTCGTTGCCGGGACCTCGGGGAACTCAACCAGAGCCTGCTGCCCCGGTTTAAGCGTTCTGGCCGTGGTTAAGGGTACTGGGACATCAGTCCAGAGGGGGTCAATTTGAACGACCCGGACAACACCCTCCAGGGCGTTAATGGATTCGCCGGGTTCCACTTCCACCTTTTCGACCGATCCCGCAATGGGACTTCGGAGCTGCTTCTTCTCCACGCGTATGCGGGCCTCTTGGCACTTCAACTGGTCCTGGTGATGTTCAAGTCTGGCGATCTCAAGGGATAACTCCGCCATTTTGACCTCTAACCGCGCGTGTTCTACTTCTAATTCTGTGGCGGCGTCGTGCGCGGCGGCCTTTTCCAGCTTCTTCAGATCCACCTTTTTCTGATCCAGGGAGGCTTGACTCGCTTGAATCTGACTGGTGTTTTGGCTCCTTTCTTCGATCTGTGCGAGTTGGGCCCGCTCGATCGCATCGTCTTGCTGAACCAGCAATTGTCCTGATTCGACCACATCCCCTTGTTTGACGTATGTCTTGGCGATCAGACCGGGCTGTGTAAAGGACAATGTCACGTCCGCGCTTGGAATGGTGACGGCGGCGATTTTTTGGCTGGCTCTCAAGGATTGTGGAACCGTGAGAAATGTCAAGAAGAAGGCGGTGAACAGCGGGCAATACGTTCTTTGTCGCATACTATGATTCTCCCTAAAGTCTTATCGCATCTCATTATACGGTGTTTTGATACAGAGGCAAGACTGTTCGCGCCGTAGAATTAATTTGATTCCGGTGCTGTTCTGCAGTGGACGCCACGATTCTACCACCGCGCAAAGCGGAGCATTCCGTTTCCTTGCGAGCGCGGGCGTTGCCTACGGTCTCTCTGTCGCGGAAAAGCACGCGAAACTGGGACGGGCCAGATTTTTTTTCGGTGTTCCAGTCCTGTGACTATGTGTGACGACCGCCATCTTTCGCCGCCAGTAGTTGTTAACTGTCTATAGTGGCGTCACTTACAACCGGGTTGCGAGTGGGCGATCAAGGATGTGAGGCCCGGTGGAAAATGCGAAAAATACGTATTTACCACAATAGACACGCAACCCGATAATCTGGTATCTTTAAATGAATGTGTGCTTCGTTTCGCTGCACCTGTGCAGCGTATGAAACAGGTCGCGGTTGAGTGGGTGTAATGGGGATTGGGGAGCGTGAAGGACGGCACGGCATTTCTTGACTGCAGTTCCAACGTGTGCTTTTTCTGCATCGGTTCGATGCGGTTTACGGTTATTTACGGCGCAGGTCAGACCCTGCGCCGCTGCGCTTCTGAACGCGCGGGTGACATTGGCGTCGCCCTGCGTGCCCAGAGCGGTCACGTTACAATCTGACACGGGTGGCTTTGGCACGGATGCCACCTAAGGAGGTGCGGGAATGAGCGCACTTAGAACGCTCCGAAGACGTATGCGACGGCAAACCTCTCCTCGCCAGCAGCAAACGGCCCCAGCGATCGAGTTGCTCGAACCCAGGCTGCTGCTATCGGCCGATCTCGGCACTTTGAGTCTTGCCGAGCCACTTCTCGTGGACCTCTCCCCTGAGTTGCATGATGTAAGTCTGCGCGTTGCGGAGACGGACGGGGACCAGACGGTGCAGGTCGTTGACGGGGTGGGCGTTGTCCAGGCCGAGAGAGCGCTCGAACAAATATCGGAGATCATCGTCGAGGGCACCCCGGCCACGGACGATACCCTACGAATTGACTATGGTACCGGCGATATTTCGGTACCGGTGACCTTCAACGGCGGAGAGGGCGGCCTCGACACGCTCCGCGGCCCCCTGGCCGACAGCACCTGGCAGATCACCGGACCCGATTCCGGGCAAGTGGAAGGCATCCAATTCAATGACGTGGAAAACCTGACCGGCGCCCCGGACAACGAGGACACCTTTGTCTTCCAGGACGGTGGTAGCCTCACGGGCATGGTCGAGGGAGGGGAAGGTGGTTTTGATACTCTGGTAACCCAGGGGGGAGCGAATGCTTCAATTGTCGTCGAGTACACCGGGCCCGATTCAGGGACAATTTTGCTGGATGGCAACGTCATTGCCTACGCCGGACTGGAACCTGTGCTGATAGATGTTGCTGCTGGTGCGGACATAACATATAACCTGCCTTCCGCCAGCGACAATCTGGAATTGCGCCTCGTGAGCGGCAACAGTTTCATCGTCGACAGCCTGAACGGCACCTTTGAAGACACCACTTTTACCGATCCTGGCAGTAGTGCCACCATTACCATAAACCTCGGGGATGGCAACGATACCATTTCCCTGACTGATCTTGAGACATTGGACGCCGCACTGGAAATCTACGGTGGCACGAGCGGCACGGACACCGGAACAGCCGACAAGGTAAAGGCTACCCAGGACGCGAATATAACTCTGGCCGATGCTAGCCTAACCGTAGGCAGCAAATCGATGACACTTGGCGGATTTGAGCTGGGTGAACTCACAGGCGGTGACTCCATCAACACGCTCGATGCATCCGCCTTTACCGGTGACGTCACACTCCGCGGAGAGGGGAATAATGACATACTCAAGGGCGGCGCCGGCGACGATACTCTCATTGGCGGAGCGGGCAACGACAAATTCGTTTTCGCAGACGGCTGGGGCACCGACACAGTCGATGCCGGAGCCGGTACGGACACGCTTGATTTCACCGGTTTCACCGGCACCTTGAGTTTGAGCGGCACTACCTTCACCGGCGACGGCAACCAGGTTTCACAGACCGATCCAGCGGAGATGATCGACGTGACACTCAGTGTCGCCGAACAGACCGCATTCATCACCGATGGCTTGAATGCCCTTGTCGACAGGATCGTGGGAACCGAGACCATCGATGCTCTGGGCAGCTATGGGTTGCTGGGCAACCTGCTGCCGCTGATCAGTTTTATCACTGGGGATTCGGGGCCGAACGGCGCTTCTCTTGGCAGCATCCTGGGTATCGGCGACATCTTTGAATATCTGCAGACCCATCTTAACGGGGCCACGACCACCACCCTGTCGGACCTTGTTGCCGCCTTTGAGAGTTTTACCGGCCAGAGCATATCGAACAACGATTTCGACCCGGATACCTTTGACATGGGGGATATCACGGGTCTCGGAGCCAGTGGCATAGAGGCCAGGTATGAGGCCGATCCGGGCGGGGCGGTAGTCATTTATCTGGCATTCGATCTGGGCGGCAGCCAGTCCACATCCTTCGACCTCAACCTTGGAACGGAGGCTGAAGCGCTGGGCGTGGTCGTCGATACCGACATCGATCTTGAGATAAGCTTTGATTTTGAGATGGAACTGGGCCTGGAGATCGGTAGCACTCCCGAGTTCTTCGTGGAGACGGCCGAGTTGGGAGTTGATGTCTCGGCCGAGATTCCCGATCTTGATGCCTCGGTCTCGGTTGGTTTCCTGGAAGCCGAAATCGTTGATGGTTCAATTTCCATGGAGGGCGGCCTCAGCATCGCCCTCAACGATCCCACGCCGGGCGACAGCAGGATCACCATTTCCGATCTGGCGGAAAGTCTGACCCCATCCCTGGTTACCTTCACTCCGGACGTCCCTGCTACCCCCTTTGACGCCAGCTTGCCCTTGACCATTAATGCCGCCGGGCTCGATTCGGGGATGCTGGGGGATCTGGCGGGGGCCGCGATCGAGCTTTCCTACCCCACGGTGCCGGAGGGTATCTTCAGCGGCGAGTTCCCCGTCATTGACCAGATCCTGAGCACCGCGGGCGTTGATCTGCTCGATTTCAGCAATATCACACCCACCGATATCATCGGCATGCTGGGCCAGATTATGAGCGCCTTGTCCGGCCTGGGAGAGAGCGATCTGCTCGATGTGTCTATTCCGTTCACCGACATCACCGTGGGCAAGCTCCTCGATTACGGCACCTCCTTCAAGCGTGAGGTTCTGGATCCCCTCTTTGCCAGCGGCGATGCCTTCAAGCCCGACAATACTGGCGATGGAATTCCGGACTTTACCTTCGGCAGTGTCCAGGACCTGGCCCTCCAGCTTGCGTCCGCGCTCGGTATTACCGTCGAAGCTGCCTTCGACCAGTTGGACCAGGAACTAACCTACACCTTCAACTGGAGTTCCGCCCTTTCCCTGGGCGGGGCCACCATCGCCACAACACAGGAAGGTGGGGGGGGCAATGATGAAGAGCAGACTGTGACCATCCCGGACAGTGCGCTCAGCTTCCGCCTCGGATACGAGGACGAAGAGGGCAATATCAACTTCACCGGGGAACTGACCCATGACCCCAACATGGACGATGACGACGCAGCGGCCATGCTGGACGCTGCCCTTGAGGTACTGCCCGGCCTCAACACCCATCCTGACAATGTATCGGTCGCCAGGGCCGGCAATGTGTACACGGTCACATTCCAGGAGAACCTGGCAAATACCGATGTGCCGGAATTTGTCAGCGGTTTGCCTCTGGCCTTCGGGGAGTCTCTGGGCGAGTTTGCCGGTGTTGAAGCGAGCGCCGTCATCGAGGCCCTGGCTTCGATCACTGCGAATATGACCTTCGGCATCGACCTGTCGGGCAATTCAGTCATCGAGATCACCCCGGCCGTTTATCAGCCTAAGACCGGCGAGATCGATGTTCTGACCGTGGTTGATGGCGGACTCGACCTTGGCGGAGGCGATTATTCGGATGAGCAGGTGACCGTCACCGTCAATGCCCTGGAGGGTGAGACCTTCCGATTGGCCTATCGTTATATTACCGCTACTCCAGGCAGCGAGAATTTTGTCCTGACCGCGCCCATTGCCGTCGGTGCGCCGGCGACCGGTGCCGGAAGTGTCCAGAATGCACTGGCCGCATTATCGGGCATCGCAGTAGCAGATATAGACGTCGACAAGACTGGAAACGTATATACCATCACCTTCCAGAACGGACTGGCCGATAAGGATGTGGAGCTGGCCTCCGACGACGGCATTCTCAGCTCCGCGGCGACCTTCAACCTGACCGTCACCAACGACGGCGCGAGCACGCCGTTTATCGACGACCTCCCCATTACCATTGCACCCGACGATTCGATTGCCTCCCTGGAGGAACTGGCTGAGAACGTGGAAGCGGCCATTGAGGCTGCGCTGCATGCGGCAGGTCTGACCTTAGGTTTCTCGAAGATCGAGCTGACTTCGTCATCAGCAAGTAAGACAGCACCGCACGATTCCCTGCTGGAATCGCAGAATGATATTGGGTTTAAGCTGGTTTTCAATGATGGTGCGGGGGATGGTGATCCGAACGACGAGGTTGTCAGTAACGGCAAACTCATGCAGCGCCAGTTGATGGTTGGGAACGGGAACCCTGATGGTGGTGCGGGTACTATTGGGCACGTCGCTGAGAAACTTCAAGCGGCTATCGCCGAGGCCCTGGAGCGCATCAATGACTCCAGAACGGCTCCCGCAGACATCGTAATTACCGTCGGGAACAGCGGTGGCCACCTGACCTTCAACGCCACGGGACTGCAGAGTGGTGAATCCATCAGTATCAAGCTTGCCCCCATTATCACCGCCAGCGCCGGCGGTGGCAGAATCTCCCTTTTCGCGCCGTCGGTCAGCGTCATCCCGGAAACCGGAGACTATTATACGGCCTCTCAGGTCGTCGATCGCACCTTGCGTGTTGACATCACCAATGCCTACTCCAACACGGCCTTTACCGAATTGGGACTCGCAAGCACCCCGACTCAGTTCAACGGTCAGCTCAACAACGACGTGACGTTTACACTGGTCATCAATGGCGACGAGTACCCGGTGACCCTGCTGCAATCCGCAACAACGGGCAATGGGAGTATTGACGACCTTGTCGACCAGTTGCAGGGCGCCGTCGAAGACGCCTTGCCGGTCGATCTTGACAGCATGATCGAAGTCTACCGGCTGCACCCCGACGGCAATCGGATCGGGATACGGAGCAAGCCCGACGGTGGCGGGACAGACGTTGAGTCCATGTCAATGATAGTCAGCGGGGACGAAACGACGAACGGGGCGATTTCCGACCTTGGTTTCGAATCGACGGAGGGGACCACGCCTCTGACCGAGCGAGCCGTGGCAACGGAGTTCTTCCTCCAAGACGTCTCCCTGACAGGCGTGGCAACGCTCAATATCCCGGATGCCCGACTGGCTGCCAGCATCGGCTTTCTCGGTATTGAGGCCACCGGCAGCGGACTCATCACTGCAAACGCTGGATTGGCATTGAAGAATCCGCTGGTATCCCCCGGCGATCCACTGGAGAACCGCGTCGATTTCGACGTGCTGTTCAACGCCCTTTCCGACAGCAAGTACTTCTATAACTCCACAGAGACCGGTGGCACTGTTGAAGATCCGGCCACCGGTGTCCTGGACGCCTCCCTCGGCGGCGAGATCGGTTTCCACCTGGACATCGCGCCCACCGGCGTGATAAGCGGCATTGACGGGGCCACGGCCACGGCCGATCTCAGCCTGGTCATATCTGACTGGCTGGAGTCCGCTCCCACCGCGGAAGACTTGGAGTTCAACTTTGCCGGTCCTGACTGGGATGAGATCTTCAGCCGCTTCCAGGAGTTCAGCTTTGACGACATCATCGGCGCCCTGCAGCAACTGCTCCAGATGCTGCGCTCCCTGGAAGGTTCCGGCGGTGGGGCCATCGCCAACGTGCTGAACTACAAGTGGCCCCTGGTGGACCGCAGCCTCTCGGAGATCGTGGACTTTGCCGCAGACTGGGCCGATCGTATCGAGGCCCTGATCTCCGACCCGTCGGGATCACTGCAGGAATTGGCCGTCGCCCTGGCCGACATCTTTGACATTCCCTATGACATCGGACCAAACGGAGAACTTTTCGAGGCAGGTACAACAACACTGCTGGATATCCTGGAATTCATTCCATACGATGACTCTACACCTGAGCTTGCCGCAACCACCGGAGTTCTTGATTTTAACTTCGACCTGGGGATCGGCGCGGAACTCAACCGGCCCTTCAGCCTGGATCTGGCCGATGCCGGCCTGCCGTCCTGGCTCAACAATCTGGTGGGCGTCTCCGCTTCCGGCAATCTGGACGTGAGCGCCGACGTCAACCTGGCTCTGCGCATGGGGCTGGACCTCTTTGGCGACGACAAGGCATTCTTCCTCTATACCGGCGATGAAGGCACCAAGCTGACCGCCAGCGCCAGCGCCGCCGGCTATGACCTGGATTTCACCGCCCAGATCGGGCCGTTCGCCATCTTTGTCATCGGTGGCTCTGCCGAACTCTCTGCCGAGCTGGAGGTCGGATTGGCCAATTACGACGGATCGCTGTCTCCCTACGCTGGTCCTGAAAACAAAGGTCGGTTCAAACTCATTGGCCTTGAAGATGGCGACCTGACTACCGACTTGGACGACATTGGCAGCTACCTGGAAGTCCAGGATTTTCAGAAGGACGGCGGTTCTGATACCGATTCGGTCTTTATCTCCGGAGAAGGCGAGGTTTCCCTGCCGCTGTTCATCGGTACGGTGGACAATCCCGTGCCGCTGGATTTCCTCGGTAGTGACCCTGGTAACAACAACACCCTCCACGCAGAAATCGATTTCGTCGAGGCCCTGGACGACGATTCCGACAACGGAATTGAGGTTACTTTGCCAAGCGATCTCTTTTCCGCCCTGGAAAATCTTGAATTGCCCAGCCTCTTTACCCTGCTGGCCGATCCCTCCATCGTAGTCGACGGCCTCGATCGCGTCCTCCTGAGCCTGCAGGAGGCCGTGAGCGGGCAGATTCTCGGGATCGACCTGCCGTTGATCAGCGATTACCTGAAGGACAATCCGGTGGCCAACTTCATCGGGGGTTTCCGCGGTGATTTTCTCACACCGCTGGCCAAGACCATCCGCGAGAACAACCTCAACATCGAGGGGCTGGTGGACCTGGTTTCCGGCACCATTGAGGACGTTTTCTCCGGCCTCGGTCTCCTTGAAAGCCCCTTGGCTCTGGAACTGTATGATGCCGGCGGTTCGCTGATTACCGGCTCCGGCCCGGGCGGGATATACAACCTGGCCAATTACCTGGTGGCCCAGTCCATGGAGTTCAAGTTTGACATCGGTCAGACCCTGACCTTTGCCACCGACGACATCAGTTTCGATCTCGGGGTGCCCCTCCTGGGCCTCGAGGCGGACATCCAGCCCCGGGTCACCCTGGACTGGGGCCTCGAGTTCGGCTTCGGTCTGGACGTCGAGGACGGCTTCTACTTCGTCACCGGCGACGACGACCTTGGAACCATCGCCGATGATGAATTGAGCCTCTCGCTCGTCGTCGATTTCGGTTCCACCTCCGTTGAGCTGAGCGGCAATATCGAGGCGGCCGACCTGGCCGAGGTTCTGGCGGACATGAACGGCATCAGCAGCGCTGATGTAACACGGACCGGAACTGAGGGAGATCCCAACTGGGTTTATAACGTTACAAACGTTGTCACGGATGATTTTGATCTCAACGATATGTTTGTTCTTACTGGTGCGGGAGTGACCATATCTGGTGTCACTTCCAATAGCTTCACTCTTACGGTGCCCCAGGGAACAGACTTTCGACTCGCCGGCAAACCAGCCGGCGCCAATGGGCGCCTGCTGTTCCTTGCCCTCAAGGTGCTAGACGGTGTGAGTACCGATGAGGACGACGTGCCCGATGAGTTCACCCAGCTCTATATCCATGGCGGCCTGGACATCGTCGATCCAAGCGATACGCCGGACGGGAGGCTGACCTTTGCCGAGATCAGCCGGTCCTCATTCGGCGAAATCGTCAAGCCGTCCATCGAGGGCGGCGCCGACCTGCGTCTCGACGCGGAGGTCGATTTCTCCACTATCAGTGAGAACCTGAGCGAGGTCCTGCCCTCCATCACCACCGACATTTATCTGGACTGGGATATTGGGTACAACCCCGGCTTGCCCGTTGAGTTCGATGCTCCGTCGGTGATGCTGGCCGATATCAGCCTGGATATGGGGTCCTTTATCTCCGACTTTGCCGGTCCCATTCTCGACGGCGTCAAAGAGATCCTCGAGCCCTTTGAATTCCTTATTGGGCCGGACGGGTTCTTCAACATGCGGATCCCGCTGCTCTCCGACCTGATGGGTACGACCATCACCGGCAAGGATTTGATTGCCATCTTTGCCCCCGAGTACTCTCCTTATGTGGTCGGTTTCCTTGATTTTGTCGAGCAGCTTTACTTCCTGATCGACTTGGTCGAGGACGCGACCGCCGAGGGCAACGTCATCATTAACCTCGGGGACATGATTATCACCGATACGGCCCACAACTATCAGATGGAAGACCCGGAGAATCCGGGAGAATATATTCCCACTCCTGAATTTGCAGGTATTCTGGGTGATCTCGGATCGATCTTCGATCTGGGCTTGAGTGACCCCACCGAACCGGGCGTCAACCTCGACGATGTCCGTCAGGCCTTTGAGGGGGCTGAAGAAACCATTAACGGTTTGACTCAGAGCTCCTCTGGGACCGAAGGGACCGCGGGCTCCACATTCTCCAGCAGCCTGGATGAAGATGATGACCACGATTACTTCAGGTTCCCCATCCTTGATGCGTCCAACATCTTCAAGCTTCTGATGGGCCAGAATGTCTCCCTGGTGGAAATCGATCTTCCGGAGCTGGCCTTTGAGTTCTTCTATCGCCAGGAGGTTCCCGTCTGGGGACCCATCGTGGCCACATTCGGCGGCGGGGTCGGCGGCGGTATCGACATCGATTTCGGTTACGACACCAAGGGCCTCTACCAGTTCATGGACACCTGGAATCCCGCCTATCTCTTGAACGGTTTCTATCTGTGCGACCTCGACGAGAACGGCAGCGATGTGCGGGAGGGCTGGCTTAACGCCATGATCGCCGTGGGTGCGGGGATCTCCATTGGCCCAGTCAAGGCGGGTGCCGAGGGCGGCATTGAATTCACCGTTGATTTCAACCTGTCGGATCTCGACGGGGACGGCAAGGTCCGCATCGACGAAATGGCAGGCAATATCGTTGCCAATGGATACAACCCGCTGGCCATCTTCGATGTTAGCGGCCTGGTCGAGTTCTTCCTCCGGGTTTATGCGGAGATCGATCTGGTGCTCTTCACCCTGGAGTTCGAGTATGAATTCCTCCGGCTCGAGCTCTTCAGCTTCGAGATCCCGTTCGAGCGGCCGGCGATCCTGGCGACCCAGAACGGCGGAGACCTGACGATCAATATCGGCCCCAACGCCTCGGGGCGGCTGCAGGGCAACACCGACGATATCGCGGAAACAGTCTATGTGAAATCCAGCGGCGATGCCGTGGTCGTCTGGTCCGACCAGTTCAACGTCAATGAGACCGTCGCCTCCATCAGTCCCTTTACCGACGTTAAGAAGATCATCGTTAACGGTGGTGCGGCTGATGACTATATCAATCTGGAAGGCTTGAGCGGTTCCATCGAGGTTGAGGTGCATGGCGGCGAAGGCAACGATACGATCATCGGCGGCCCCGGAGAAGACACGCTCTACGGCGATGGCGGGGCGGATGAAATTTGGGGCAGGGGCGGTGCGGACGTCATTGACGGCGGTCCGGGCGACGACATCGAGCTCCACGGCGAGGGCGGGAGCGACACGATCATGGGCGGTGGAGGCAATGATGTCCTCTACGGTGAAGGCGAGGACGATACCCTTATCGGCGGCCTCGGAGACGACCAGTTGGTCGGCGGCGCCGGAAACAACACGTACGATCTGGCCGATTTCGGCAGCCTGGAAACCATCGATGCCGGAGACAACGATACGTTAAGTTTCATGGATAAGCCGCAGAATCTCACCTTCTTCATCACTGAGACGAGCATAACGGCAGGTTTCAGCCAGATCGAAGGAACGACCGGGCTGCAACTCGCGGATTATGAAAATCAGACCATTGTCAACAACGCGGTCAACGTGGTGGAAATCATCGGCAGTGACTATAACGACACCTTCCACGTCTGGGGCACCCCTGCGGCGCTCACCTTGGACGGCCAGAAAGGCAATGACCGGTACATTTTCTACACGGGTTCCACCACGATCAATGCCACGGTCGACGACAGGACCATCTTTGATGACGACGACGGTAGCCCCAGCAATCCCTGGAACGAAGATGTCATCGAGATTGTGGACCAGGGAGATGTGGCAGACGTGACACTTCCCTCTGAGGGATACATAGCGGATGACATAACAATTACCTCCAGCATGATCACCATGGGCGGGAGCCAGACGGTGTACTACGAGGCACCTTCGGAGACGCCTGTGTCGGATCCGGAAGATGAAAGGAATGTCCTCCGGATCAAGGTCAAGAGCGGTGGTGAAAACGACAACGTTACGGTAGCTTCCACGGCCTCTACAGTGCCGGTGAGAATCGAGGGCGGCAGTGACGATGACATCGTCACCGTTGGAGATCCCTCCCACGGCGTTGACAATATTCTCGGCTTCATGCGGCCCGGTCTCAACACGCCGTTCGGTCTGGGCCCGGTCGTCCTGGTCGGCGGCGGCGATCATGATACTGTCATCATCGACGACTCCGCAGATTCCAGCGACAACGTCGGCAACATGACCGCTTTTCTGGAGAAGCGCCTGGGCTTTGAGGAGTGGGTCGAGGTCGGCGTGGTCACCGGTCTTGACATGCAACTGAAGATGGACGTCACCGACAATGACATCTACGATCCGGAGGTGATCGATAACCGGGTCGAGTTCGAAGGCTTCGAGGTGGTCGACGTTCGTCTTGGCACGGGCGATGATGATTTCGTCATAGGCGGCGAGTTTGATCTCGGCAAGGTCTCGCCGACAGGCGGTCAGGCAAGCGACCTGATGCTGGTCACCACCGAGTTCCCCAAGAGCCGGCTGGTCGCTCTGCTGGATACTGAAGCACCCGAGCTTGGACCTGATCCAGATGGCGACGGCATCAAGGAAATCGTGTACACCATCTCCGGCATGACCGTGGTCAACGGCGGGCCGGGTGTTGATGACATTCGGGTTCTTGAGACTCAGGTGTTGGAGCAGGTTGCCAGTCCGGTCATCACAATTGCTGAGACCGCGGCAGGCGTACGTGGTGTAAGTGGCGAAGAGGTGCATCTTGAAATCGGTTCTGAGGTGGGCTATTTCGTCCTCGAATTCGCCGACCAGAGTCTGGATGATACCGATCCCTCCGGTGACGACACCGTGCCGGGCGCCGAGCAGACCGTGGTCCTGCCCTACACAGTGACCGATACAGAGCTTGAGGATGCCCTGGAGGCCCTGCGTCTTGTCGGTGGCGCGACGTACAGACCCAGCGTGACCGGGTCGAACGGTGTGTTCGATATCACCTTCCACGAAGCCAACGGTGACCTGCCTGATCTGCTGGCCTATGACACCCGTCTGCTGGTGGCCGGCGGAGACGGTGACGACGAGATCAGCATCCAGTCCATTGACCAGCCCACCTATGTCCAAGGTGGCAATGTCCTCAATGATCCGCTTGTCACCGACGACAACGACACCCTCTATGTCAACGTCAAGATCACTAGTGGCGGAGTGGAACCGGCCAGCACGCCTGAGGGTTATGACGGGATTCCGCCTGCCAAGGCCGAGGAGAACGGTGTCAATGCTCCGCTTACTATTGATGGCGGCGAAGATGGAGACAAGTACTATGCTTATCTCTTCGGCGGCGAGGCCAACTCTCAGATCAACCTCTTTGATTCCGGCCTGTCCACCGACGATTCCTCCATCGTCTTCGGCACCGAGGCCAGCGACATGTTCCTGATGCGCGCAGCGGTAGCCCTTGACGGGTTGGCGTTCGTGGCCATGATCAAACCGGCGGTCCGGCCCCTGGAGCTTGAAGGCGATGACCGGCCCCTGCCCCCGGAGCAAACCCTGTTCGATGTGGAGCGCATCAATTACCGTGATACCCTGGACTCCATGCAGATCTTCGCCCTGGAGGGTGACGATGTCTTCGGTATCGACGACACCCGCCTCAACATGGAGATCTACGGTGGCGAGGGTGAGGAATTCTTCCAGATCGGCCAACTGTACAAGTCCCGACGCAATGCCGTGGCAGGCGTCCCCTATGCCGATGCCTTCACGACGCTCGAGACTACCCGTGGTTACCTGTCCAACGGAATTTCCAAGGCCATGAAAATCTACGGTGGTGAGGACAACGACGAGTTCGTCGTCTATCATAATCTGGCGCCGCTGGTCCTCTACGGCGATGCCGGCGACGACTCCTTCCTCATTCGGGCTTTTGCCCTGGTGGGTTCCCAGGAGGATCTGCGCGAACGGACCGATGTCTCCGGCGGGGCCGGCGCCGATCTGATCCGCTACGCGGTTAATGCGCCGGTCAATATCGACGGTGGCGACGGTTTTGACACCGTTATCGTCATCGGCACCGAGTTCAACGACGACTTTGTTGTCACCGAGAACGGCATCTACGGTGCCGGCCTCAACATCCAGTTCGTCCGCGTGGAGACCGTCGAGTTGGACGGCGATGCCGGCGATGACCGCTTCTTCATCCTCGGCACGCATGCCGGGATCCTGACCAAGATCACCGGCGGCCTGGGCAGCGATACGTTCTTTGCCAACGGCCCGACTCCGGATGTGGTCTCCAACGACTTGCTGGGGCACTCCGGTCTGATCTCCCACTCCGTGGACAGCGATGATCCCGAGTTCTCCGGAATCAAGGTGGAAGGGATTTCCGCCAACGTAGGCGACGACGACGAGCCCTTTGTCCGAATCACGGTGACCGACGGCACATCCGTTGTTTCCCAGGTCGATGAGGGCGAGCTCGATGCCTATACCGTGGTCCTGACCAGGAAACCCGAGAACGGGGCCAAGGTGATCGTCACTTCGTATGCCCCAACCGGTGTCAAATTTGACGATTCCTCCATTGTACCCGGCGTGGATATGGGGGATGATAACGATTCGATCGCCCTGACCTTCACCGGTTCCAACTGGTACATCCCCAAGGTCGTTTACTTCCGCGCGTACCAGACCGGCGGCACGGCGATCACCAGAACCGCCAAAGGTGGAACTATCGCCTCGGGTGGGGATGGTCAAAATGCCCGCCAGACCCTGGTGGTCAGCGGGACCGAAGGCAGCTTCAAGCTGAAGAGTACCGACAGCGATATTGGAGGGACCTGGACGACGGATGCAATCACCTTTGACATCCGCGGGGACGGCAAGCTGGACGGCTATGATTTCGATGCGTTGGATAAGGACGCGGAGCTTGATAATCTGAAGGATGCCATCGCTGCTGCTATCAACGCCAAGCTTGGCAGCCTCTCCGGTCCTTCCGGTGCCATAACGGCAGAGGTCACGCGGGCCCGCTCCACGTTCTTTATCGAATTCCTGAATACCGCCGACGTCACCTACACCATCGACGAGTTGGAGGTTGTTGAAGAGGCCATCACCTTTAACGATATTGTCGGTACCGCTTCCGCCTTCATCACCCACGATGTCACCCTGAGCGACGAATCAGGGGCCGGCGATGACGCCATCAGGAACCTGTATGTCCAGGGTACGGTCGCCGCCCAGCGGGAGGGCAGGGTAACGGTCCAGTACGACAGTGGTGATTCGGCCAAGCAGATTCTCAATTTCAACGCCACGGATGGCAATTTCAAGATCACGATGTACGCAGGGTCCTCCGATGAGGTCGGCCAGACCTCCGAGGAGATGCTGTTCTATCCCCTGGAGTCCGACAAGGTCATGGCCACTATCGACGTCGCCTTGAAGGCCCTTGCCGGAAGTGCCTATGAGGGCATAACCCAGCTTGCCGACTTTGTCTACGAGGTGGAGTTCGACTCTGTGGTCGAACTTCTTGAGGTGGACGACTCCAACCTGACCTGGGGCGAGCGCACCCTCCGTGTTCTTGGCGGCCTGCCCGAGTTCATCCTGGATCCGGACGGGGATGGCAACTGGTTAGAGAACCCGGATGAGAACCCGGGTGAAACGCCTTACGAGGTCAACATGTTGCGCGGCGCCACGGTCAAGGTAACCCAGGGCGCGGGCATCGGCCAGACCCGGTTGATCATCGCCAACGACGCCAACACCATCACCGTGGCCAACCCCTGGATCGAGGCGCTGGATGACACCAGCCGCATCGAGATCCTCCGTTACGAGGGTGTGGTCCTGCCGGCCACCATGGTCGATATCGTGGGCGACGACGCCAACGCCATCGACCTGCGTGAAACCGGCGGCGAGACGGTGGTCTTCGAGGCTCCGGAAGTGCACGGTTTCAGCGGCTCCGGAGACACGGCCGTGGAACTGGTCGACGCGGTGAGCGTGTCGCTGACCGCTGACCCGGATCCGGGTAATCTGGAGGATGTCACTCTGACGATTGACTCCCTTGATGCCTATGGGAACCAGCAGCTCTTCTACGCTATCTATGACGGTGCGGCTTATCAGGCGGTCGACAGTCTGGAGTTCAGCAGCGACGAGCTCGAGGCCAATGCATGGAATAAGGCCCAGACCCTGTATGTCTTTGGTTATGATGACACGCTGACCGAGGGCTTCCACAAGTCAGTGCTCTCACTGACCGCTGACTCCGGTTATACACACGGTAGTGAACTCCTTGAGGTGAGCAATTCGGTGGTGGTCGATATCGCCGACAACGAAGTGGCCCTGGCCATGGTTCTGGAGAGCGACAACTCCACCGACGTGGTCGAGACCGGCAACTTCTTCAATGATGGCTCCGTGCCGGCCGATGATGTCTTCTTGAATAACGCCGCTGACGATACGTACCAGATCGTGCTCTCCAAGGCGCCGACTGAAAATGTCACGGTGAACCTCTTTGCTGATCCGACCCGCACCCAGCGGGGAGCCGGCCTGCTCGGCATTCGTGCCTACGATCCCGAGGTCGTGCTGGATGCCGGTTCGCTGCTCTTCACTACCTCGAATTGGTCGGATGCGCAGTTGGTAACCGTGACAGCGGCCGATGACGACAAGGTGGACGGTATGGACTCCAAGTCCTTCCCGACCATGTTCGACCAGGTCAACAAGATCGAGGGGCCGTTGGTCATCACCGGTGGCATCAGCGAGGACCGCTCGGCCGACCTGGAGCGCGAGCCCATCTACCTGCCCTACGAGAGCAACTACAAGAAATCCATCGGCACGGTTCAGGAGGTGCCCGAGGGCTATGACGAGTCGTACACCCTGACGATCGACCTGGATGAGATCATCGAGGGCGAGACCATCGTCGATACCCGCAGACAGGGCGGTTCCGCCGGCGTGGTCACCGTGGCCACCAATGTCAACGGCGACCCGGGCGAAAGTGTCCAGGAAATCCAGTTGCTGACCGTCGATGCGGTCAGCGGACAATTCACGCTCACCCTGAACGGTACGGACTTTTCAGATCCCATCACCTACGATCCGAAAAACCCTGCAGCTACTGCAACTGCCATTCAAACGGAATTCAACGACATTGATGGCGGGAGCGGCCCACAGATAAAAGTCGAGGAAGCCGGCTCCGTTTTTATCATCACCTTCCAGGATACCAAGGATCACGAGCTGATTCAGGTGGCTGATGTTCCTGCACCGAATGAGTTGACGCGTACGGGCGTGGAGGTAACAGGATCTGTTGATGAACAAATCCTGACCGTCTATGGCAACGCCGGGATCTTAAAGCTGGAGCTCAGTGGGGTTGGGACGACCGGCGAGATCGCGTTTTCGCCGGACAATCCATTGGTGGTGCAGGCAGACGTGATCGAGAGCGCACTGAAGCTTTTGGACCCTGCCATCGAGGTATCCGGCTCAGGTTCAACCTATGTGATCACCGGTGCGGCTGCAGCCATCCTGGAGGCGCCGGGCACCAGCCTGCGTGTGGACGAGGTCCAGACCCTTACGATCAATGCCAGTTCGGGCGAGTTTGCCCTGACCCTGGATGATACGTCGGCCAACACCACAACCTCCCTGGGCAGTGAAGTCAGCGCCGAGGATCTGCAGAAAGCTCTTCTCGCCCTTGATGCCATCGATAGTGTTACCGTTGTCAAGGATGAGAATGACCCCTTCTACACCATCATCATGGAGGGTGCTCCCGGTCATGAGAACCTGGCACAGCTTGAGGTTGTGGACGCGGCGCTTGAAGAAGACCGGCTCAAACGCACCGTGAAGGAGGCGTTGGAGACCCAGCTCGATACCGTGATCGAGAGTCCGGAGGATCTCAAGACCTATACCCTGGAGATCACCCGCGGCGATGCCAAGAACAAGTTCCGCATCGTCATCGGCGGCAGCGATCCCGACGATCCCGCCTCTCCGGCCGATGCTCTGACCACGGTTGAAATCTCCCGTCCGTGGGAAGCGGGCCTCAAAGACGAGATCCCGTCCCTGGATCCGGGGGAGAGCGAGTTCACCATGGAGAAGACCAACCCGAACCTTCTGGTGGACGAGAACGAGGAAACCGACTTCTTCTTCATGAACGATACTGACAATGTCACCGACACCGATGAGTTGCCCACGGCCAACTTGTACGTGACTCCCGACCGGCTCACCGGTCTTGGTATGGCCGAAGACCAGTTGGTCGGCGGTCGTCCCACGGAAGGGGGCATTCGCTACACCGGGCTGGAGGAACTGATCATTAACCTCGGTCCCGGCGACAACCTGATCGAGATCTTCGACACTCAGCCGGGTGCCACCACCATCCATTCCGGTGACGGACAGGACGAGTTCAACGTCCGTAACGTCTCGGGCCACACCTTCCTCCATGGCGGGGCCGGCGCCGATATTGTCAATGTGGGCGATGAAAGCCTGCTCTCCGGCATCAACGCTCTGCTGACCGTTACGGGCGACGTGCCGCAGGCCGTGGCGCTGACGCTCGGCAAGGGCTCGCCCTACGACCCGGTGGCCATGGTCAACGGCGTCGATGAGATCCAGCAGGTCACCGTGGACGCCACCGGCGGCACCTTCAAGCTCGGTTTCATCGTCGACGGCGTCCGCTACTTCACGGAGGCGATGGCCCACAATATCGAAGATAACAGTGGCAACGGCACGCCTAGTATGGAAGACGCCCTGCAGGCGGTCATCGATGCGGCCTTCTCCGATCGGGCCACCGGGGATGACGTCTCCGTTACCCGCGGCGGCAACGTTTATCGCATTGAATTCATAAACGGCATGGGCGAGCAGGATGTGCCGCTGCTGGAGGTCAACGATACCGCGGATGCCGACGATCTTCTCCATGTGGGTCTGACCATGGAGAAACCTGCCGAGTTCTACGACGGCGATGTGCTCAACATCGACAACAGTGCGGATGACGCGGATTCCCAGGCCGTGCTGACCCAGACTTCGCTCACCGGCCTCGGCATGGGTGACCTCGGCACCGAAGGCACCAGTTTCAACGAGATCCAGACCTTGCGGCTTGACGCGACAGGCGGCACCTTTGAGCTCGGCATCGAGGGGGCGGCCCCGGCAATTACTAGCGGCGATCTGGACTTTGACATCACAGCCGAAGAGCTGGATGACGTACTTGAGACTATGTACTTTGCCTATCTCAACCAGCAGCGTGTGTTGGCCGGAAAGGATGAGTTTGCAGCCGGGGATGTTTCCGCCGGTCTGGTCGAGGTGGCTCAGAACGACGATGTCTATGTCATCCGCTTCGTGGGCCTGCTCTCCAACGCCGATGTCGCCCAACTCACAGTTGACGGCAGCGGTCTGACACGCAACGACGAGCTGCCGGGCGGCGACGTGGTTACGCCCCAGGGGCTGGCCGAGACCGCCACCCGGGTCGACGGCATCACCTCCGGGGCGCAGAACGAGATCCAGGAGTTCACCATCACGGCCGACGGCGGGACCTTCACCCTGGCTTTCCCGGACACCGATACGGAGAACGTGACGGAAGCGCTGCCGTTCAATGCGACGCGCGCTGATGTCCAGTTGGCCCTGGAGGCCTTGCCGGCCATCGTCCCGGGTGATGTCTTCATCATCCGCACCGAAACAGACCCCAACACGGTTGAGTTTACCATCGAGTTCATCGGCGAGCTCTCCTCGACCGATGTGGCAGAGATCATCGTTGACGGCTCGGCCCTTACCCTCACAACCGGCGACGCTTCCGCCTCTGTGGAAACGTTGTATCCAGGCCTCGACACCGGCCTCAACGATGTCCAGGTCCTGACCGTGAACGCTACAGCGGGCACCTACCGGCTTGAGATGTATCTGCCGGCCGTAGACAAGACCCTGATGACCGCCGCGCTTCCCTTTGACGCGGATTCGGAACAGGTGCGCCGGGCACTGCAACATGAGCTGGCCCGCGAGTTGAACGGGCTCAACGACGGCGCCGATTTGTATCGCACGCGAGAGGCCTTCAAGTCTGACTTCTCCGTTATGCGAACCGGCAACACCTATATCATCGGCTTCCAGGGCGTGACCAGACAGCTCGATGGCGGCGAGGGCGTCAGCCTGATCAAGGTCATCGGCGATGACGATTTCGATGCCTCTGGAGGAGCCGAAATCCTGACCCGCATGGACGGCATCAACTACTATGGCTTTGAACAGGTCAATATTGATTTTGGCTCCGGCGACGATGTGCTGAACGTCCAGGGAACCTCCACCGGCAGCTACCGGCTCGATGTGGAAACGGACCACGCAGCCACCAATATCAGCCTGGCGGACGGCGATGACCGGATTTTCATCTCCTCCAATGCTGATCTTGACGTGAACACGGATAAAACCACAGCCGGCCAGCCGGATGTCTTTGAATTCCTTACCGGCGACCTTGACGCTATCTCCGGCAACCTGAACCTCGACGCAGGTGAGGGTAGGCACCGGTTGCTTGTCAGTGATGAAGCCGCCACCGAAGGTGATGACAGTATCAGGATCTCAGATGTGATTGAGACTCCGACAGGCGGTGGTGAATTTGACGACACCGCGGCGACTGAGATCCAGATACAGGGCATGGCATTTGGAGATATCACCTACGGTGCCGATCCTGAGGCTGATTTCTTCGACGGCATCATCTACTGGACCGGCTCCGGGGGCGATACGATCAACATCGACGGGACGCACGTTCGCCCCGGCGAGCGCACGACCACGATCCTCAACACCGGTTTGGGCGACGACCATGTGACGGTCGATCTGGCGGATGAGGGTGAAGATGGCTTCTTCGTCCTGCACACCATGGGCGGAGCGGAAACCGAGTCGCCTGTGGATCCGACCTTGGCCGACGGTGTCGATGATCCCAGCGATAATGATACGGTGCGGGCTGCCGAGTCTACCCTGCCGCTAATCATCCTCGGCGGTCTGGGCGATGACGACATCATCGCGGGAAAGAACGAGGACGTTGTGTTCGGCGATTTCGGCCGCGTGCAGTACCTGGATGGCGAGGGTGAACTCGTAGCCGTGTTCGGCTTCGGCGGCCGCGGCGACATGATCAGCAGCCAGATCATCGACCCGACATGGGTGATCTCCCGCGATCTGAACCTGGGCGGTGTGGACATCCTCGAAGGTCAGGAGGATGACGATATTCTCATCGGCGGCCCCGGCGGCAACAGCATCGGCGACTACATTGACGGCGACACCGGCGACGACCTGATCTTCGGCGATGCGGTCCGACTCTTCCGCAGAGACACGGTGGTGGGCAGTCTCGGCGATATCACCAACCCGCGCTTCCGGACCCTTAGCGATGATCATATTTACACACGGTCTGATACTGACGGTGTGGGCGGCGATGTTAGCGGTGCAGTGCTGGTTGACAGTATCTGGCGTGATTACCGCAACAATCCGCTCACTGATCCGGTTGCAGCTTGGACAGAGTACGAAATTATCGAGCTGTATCATACCTTTGACATGGAGAATTATGAGATACAGACTGGTGTTGTGACAGACCTTAGCAACAGCTTCGGTGAGGACTATATCGCCGGCGGCGCTGGCCACGATGTCATATTCGGCCAGTTGGGCAATGACGTGATCCAGGGCGACGGTGCAATTGAAAGTGCGGTCGGCAGTGAAGGCATTACGCTCAATCGGATTCCAGCGGCACAAGCCGGGCTTGATCCATATGGCGCACAGCGTGTCGCAAACGGTACGATCGACCTGACGCCAACCTTGAACGCCGCCAGGAAGACCCTCGATGTCAATCCGTCGTTCGAAGCAGCATCCGATGGTGACGACTACATCGAAGGCAACGGCGGCGACGATGTAATTTTCGGCAACCTCGGCCAGGATGACATCATCGGCGACAACTCCAGCCTGTTTACTCTGGATGATTATGAAGAACGCTTGCCGGCCGGCTCCGACATCATCTTCGGCGGCGCGGGCACGGACATCGGCCGCAACGACATCGGCGATGCAACGATCGATGCCGACGGCGTAATCACGGTGGATCCCACAGGCCATGCCCGCGACGCCGATGTGATTGCGGGCGACAACGCCAATATGTATCGGCTCGTTGGTACTGGCAGTGTCGATGGCGGCGGCTTCCTGGAGTTCAACTATGACCAGGATGGCGATTTTGAAGACCGGGGCGACCTACGGATCATCCCGCGGGCGGTGGAACTGCTCGATTACACCCTTGGAGGTTCTGATTTTGACCCGGCATCCGCAGCCGACGACATCGGCGCGGCGGACGAGATCCACGGCGAATCCGGTGACGACTTCATCTACGGCATGGTTGCCAATGACGTCCTCTTCGGCGACGGCCAGGATGACGACCTGATTGGCGGCTGGGGTGCAGACTGGATTTCCGGCGGCACAGGCCAGGATGGTGTACTGGGCGATGACGGCCGCATCTTTACCAGCCGTAACAGTAACGTGGGAGAGCCGCTCTATGGTGTCGACGGCTTCGCCAACAATGAGATGGACCTGTACATCGATACCCCCGGGAAGATGCAGCAGGAAGTGATTAATGTAGAAGGTGAACTCAAGAAGACAGTCGATCTGACCCCCTTCAACCTCACCGAGACGGGCCAGCCCGATGATGTGTACGATGAACCCGAATATGCTGACGACATCATCTACGGCGGTATGGGCAGTGACTTCCTGCACGGTGGCGGCGGCGACGATGCCATCTCCGGAGCTGAAGCCCTGCCGGAGTACTTCGCAGCCCCCATCAATCCAGGCGACGTGCTGCGGTTCGGCGACCACTCTCGGGCCGGCGAGTTCTTTGACTATAACGAGTACGAAGCGCTGGTCAAAATGGATCCCTTCTTGTTGAATTTCGATGAAACCGAGGGCGTATACCGCGAGGGCGGGACGATACCGAAAGTGACCGGCAACCAGGATCCCAACTACGGCCCGGTCTACGACGACGGTGCCGACAAGATCTTCGGCGACTTAGGCAACGATTGGCTGGTGGGTGGCACTGGCCGGGACAACATGTATGGTGGATTCGGCAACGACTTGCTCAACGCCGACGACGATCTGACCACCAACGGTGGCTTGAACGACCAACCGGATACGCATCCAACCTACGAAGACCGTGCCTATGGCGGTGCAGGCCGGGATGTGCTCATTGCCAACACCGGCGGTGACCGACTCATCGATTGGATCGGTGAGTTCAACTCCTTCCTGGTGCCGTTTGCACCGTTTGGCATGGCCACGGTGAGCCGCACTCTCCAGCCGCAACTTCCCGAGTATCTCTATAGTCTGTCTGAAAGCGATGGGGCCGATCCCACCCGCATCGAGGACGGCGGCGACCCGGCCCGCAACGGCGAGCCGTGGGGCGAACTGGGCCTTGTGCTCCAGAAAGATCCCAATTGGCATGACCAGACCGGCGCTCCCATCGACCCCCAGGCCGGGAACATCCCGGGCGGCAAGCGCGATGTCTTACGATCCGCAGATTTCAATGATGGCGAAAGCATCACCACCTATGCCGATAGCGGTGTGTTCGAGGTGAAAAACGGCGTTTTGGGCGTCACCGCCGAATCCATCGGCGGTGATGCGGTGGCATTGTTTGATCTCGACGATTATCTACCCAGTTACTTCGAGGTAACGGCTACCATAACGATGCAGAAACCGACCGGCGGATGGAAAGCCAACTCCTACATTATTTTCGATTACCAGAACAAATATGACTTCAAGTTTGCCGGTATCGACGCGTCGCGCGACAAGATCCAGTTGGGTCACCGCACGACCGACGGTTGGATCATCGATGCCGAAACACCTGCCAAGATCAAGCCAGGCGTTTACTACAATGTTCTCGTGGCGGTCAACGGTACGAATGTGACCGTGAGAGTGGACGGTACCGAGTACTTCTCGCACACCTACGAGGCGCGCGTGGATGCGGGCGGTTGGGTCTATGGCCTCAACGATGGTATGGTCGGCCTGGGTTCCGACAATTCCCGAGGGACCTATGACAACATCGCCGTCCAGGTGCTTCCGCCTGAGTACACCTTCCAGGCCACCGAAGATTTTGAGGATGCCGAGCTCACCGTCCTCACCGTGCCCCAGAGTGGCGACTGGCAAATGGCGGACGGCCGTTACGACGGAACACCTGTGATGGGTGATCGGGCTGTCAGTCTACTCGACATCGGTTTGTCTTCGGGCTTAGCTGCCAATTCCATCCTGGAAGTCGACGTGACCGTGAACACCGATGCTACCACAGGCGTTGTCTTCGACTATTATGGCCCCGGGGATTTCAAATATGCCGGTCTGTCCGCCGAAAGCGACGCCTTGATCATCGGCCACTTTGTCAACGGCCAGTGGCTTGTGGACGCCAGTTTCGATTCCAATATCAAGTCCGGAATAGACTACGAGATGGCTCTGTCCCTCAAAGGGGCCGCCGTTAGTGTCTCTCTCAGGCCGGAGGGCGCCAAGAACTGGCAGGCCATGGTTGGGCATGTTTTCAACGCTGTGACTGTGGACGGAGATTTTGGTCTCTTGGCCAAGGAAGGTTCTGCCAGCTTCGATACGGTTACAATCCGGACCGACGATTCCGCCTTTCGGACAGAAGGTGACGCCCTGACGGCGGCCTCCTTGCCGGATGCTGTTGACGCGGGGACAATCCTGTCGGCAGACCAGCTCGACTTTGTCGTAGGCGCGGCTATTGACCGCCTGGCTGAGGGCTTCAGTCTGGATGCCACAATGCTGGCAGTATTGAACGACGGCATCAACTTTGAGGTTGCTGACCTTTCCGGCCTGACGATTGGCTGGACGGAAGGTGGCACGGTTCTGATCGACGACGATGCCGCCGGCTACGGCTGGTTCGTGGATGAGACCCCCGCCGATGACGTGGAGTTTGGTCTTCCGGGCGACAACGGCGAACTTCTGGCGGATAGCTTCAGTGATGCATTCGGCCAGATGGACCTTCTAACTGTAGTCATGCATGAATTGGGTCACGTGCTCGGATATGACGACCTGACCTCCGAGGCGGACGCTGGCGATATGATGTACGAGATGCTGACGAGCGGCACTCGCCGTACCGAGACTCGACTCGCAGTTGCAAGCGAAACCATTCTTGACACGACAACCGCTTGGCCGGGCCTGAGTATTTCCAGGAATGGTCATCCTCAGTTCAGCGACTGGCATTCCGAGTGGCTGCAACGTCATACGCTCTTGCCCTGAAGAAGGGCGTGATCGAACGCAACCGCCCCAGCGTTAGTTTGCTGGGGCGCTGGGGCAAGAGGAGTCCTTATCGCCGAGCACGTGCAGGGTGCTCCCGGGGGCTCGTTCGAGAAGTTACGGATCGACAGGCCGGAAACCACCATATCTCACAATCTGACCAGCGATGCTCGAACCCACGGCCGGGAACTGAAGCCCTAATACGGATTAGGAAAAATTCGTAGGCGGTATCCATTGGGTGCGACAAATCGAACAGAGTTGCTCGGGCGTCAGTTGATTCCAAGCCTTGCCGCAGGTACGGA